>RFHE01000003.1 GCA_003696445.1 Calditrichota bacterium
CGTTCGGCCCAGATGTCGGCTACGGCGCGGGTGAAGCCCCGGATCCGAATACCCCGCCGGGCCAGCATTTGTTTGGCCACCGCCCCGGCCGCCACCCGGGTGGCCGTCTCCCGACCACTGGCCCGACCCCCGCCACGGTAGTCGAACACGCCGTACTTTTTCAGATACGTGTAACTGGCATGGCCGGGACGGAAGATTTCGGCCAGATTCCGGTAGTCCCGGGAGCGCTGGTCCTGATTGGGAATTAAAATACACAGCGGGGTGCCGGTGGTTTTACCTTCGAAGACGCCACTGATAATCTGCGCTCGGTCTGCCTCGTTGCGCGGCGTCACCAACTTGCTCTGGCCGGGCCGGCGCCGATCCAGCTCCTGCTGAATCAGTGCGGCATCGATCTCCAGACCGGGCTGAATGCCTTCGATCACCACCCCGATGTAGGGACCATGACTTTCGCCAAAGGTGGTGACCCGAAAAATCTCACCAAAACGACTGCCACTCATGACTGCTCCAGATGCTTTAAAATGGTTTCACAACAGGCTTCTACTGACTGTTTCGCCGTATCTACCCTTAAATGGCTGAGGGCGCGGTACAGCGGCAGGCGGCGCCGGTAGTTTTGCTGCAGATCGGTCCTCAGGTCGCTTTCGCTGAGCAGCGGCCGGCCCGAAGGCTGACCTGCCAGCCGCTCCAGGAGCACCGGCTCAGGGGCGTCCACCCACACCACCAGGGCGTTTTTTTGCAACCGGGGCAAATTTTCCGCCGACTCCACCACACCCCCGCCGCAATCCACAATACAGGGTGCCGCTTCGGGCAAGCTGCCCACGATCTCCCGTTCCAGGGCCCGGAAACGCGGCCAGCCGTAACGGGCCACAATCTGCGCAATGGGCAGCCCGCTTCTCTGTTCGATCAACCGATCGGTGGCGTACAAAGGCCAGTGCAGCCGCCGGGCCAGGGCGGCGGCCAGGGTGCTTTTGCCCGCCCCGCGAAAGCCGATCAATACAATGCGCCGGAGCCGGCCGCTGTGTAATCCTTCGGCGCTCAACGTTCAGGCCCCGCTGCAACGTACACAGCAAAGAAATCCCGCCAGTAGTGCGGAAACGATTTGGCCACCGAGTCCGCCTGGTCAATAATCACCCCGGGTACCCGAAGACCAGCCAGCGAAAAAGCCATGGCAATTCGGTGGTCGCCATAGGCGGGCAACAGAGCCCCCCTTAACCCTGCCGGTTTCACCACCAGGCTGTCCTCCCCCGCCTGGACCTCGCCACCCAGTCTTAAAATATTCTCCGCCACGGAGCGAATCCGGTTGGATTCCTTGACCGCCAGGTGCCGGATGCCGGCAAAGTGGGACGGGCTGCCGGCAAACAGGGCCGTTACCGCCAGCGTGGGGACCAGATCCGGGAAGGCTTGCATGTTTACCTCGAGGCCGTTCAAGGCGGCACCACCCCGGGCCAGCAGTCCCCCCTCTACCCAGCTCAACTGGCCACCCATTGCCCGGAGCAAGGATTCGATGGCCCGATCCCCCTGGGCCGATTGCGGGGAGAGCCCCCGGCAAATCACCTCTCCCCCGCCAATCAGGGCGCCGGCCAGAAAGTAGGAGGCGTTGCTGAAATCTGCTTCCACAAAAAAGCGTTGCTGCTTCAGCGGTTGGCTGCCTGCCACGCGAATGCCCACTTCGCGCTCTTCCCAGGCCACGCCGGCTTGCTTCAGCAGGGAAAGGGTGAGTTCCACATACGGGTAGGAGGCCACCTGCCCCTGCCAGTGCACTTCCAGGCCTTCGGGCAGAAACGGAGCCACCAGCAGCAGGGCGGTCACAAACTGAGAGGAAGCGGAGGCATCCAGCGCTACCCGGCCTCCCCGGAGGTTACCGCCGTAAACGGTGGCGGGCAATCGGTCGCCCGGCGCTTCAATGCGTGCTCCCAGCTGCCGCAGGGCCTCGATCAGGGGCTTCACCGGACGGCGGCGTAAGCCGAGCGCCCCATCCAGTAGAAATCGACCGGGCGTCCGCGCGGCCACGGCCAGCAGAAAGCGGGCCGAGCTGCCGCTTTCGCCCAGGTGAATGGGGATTTCACCACTTCCGGGCGATTCCCACCCCCTGCACACGACGCGCTGCCCTTCCCGGTCCAGCAGGTACCCCATGGCCTGCAGCGCCCGGTAAGTGACTTCGGTGTCCTGGCACCACAGCAGGTTGTCGATGGTTACCGGCTGCCGGGAGAGGGCCCCCAGAATCATGAGGCGATGTGAAATGCTTTTGGAAGGCGGAATGTCCACCTGCCCCGCCAGCCGGCCAGGCTGCAGGGCAACCGCCTCGGGCAGAAACGTTGTGTCCTCCAGGTCTGGTTTCATCCTCCGGCCCATCCATTTTGACGCTGAATGTCTTTCCACACCCTGGCCACCAGGTCCGGTTGGGGACGGATGCCGGTGAACAGCTCAAACTGTAGGGCCGCCTGGCGCAGAAACAGGGTGGTTCCGGGGATGGTTTCACACCCGCGCTCCTGTGCCAGGGCCAGAAACCGGGTTGTTTCCGGATTGTAAACCGCATCGAACACCAGGCGGCCGGGCTTGAGCAAGCGCTCTGCCGGAGGCATCCGATCCACATCGGGGTACATGCCCAGCGGTGTGGTGTTACAGATCAGCGAACAGCTCACCCCGGAAATGTCCTGAAAAGTTAGAAAATCCACCCCGTACATGCGGGCCAATTTTTCCCCTCGTTGAAGGTTGCGCCCCACCAGCACAATGGGGTAAATGCCCAGTCGCTTGGCCGCCACCAACAGGCTGCGGGCGGTGGCCCCGGTGCCTAAGATTAAAACCCCTCCCTGAAGCTTTTCCAGGCGTTCCCGCAAGATGGATTCCAGGGCCAAAAGGTCGGTATTGAAACACATCCAGCCCTGTTCGGTGCGCACGGCTGTATTGGCCACACAGGAAATTCTCACCTCACGGGACCGAAGCGGCACCACCTGGGCCAGCGCCTCCTTGTGGGGAATGGTGACACTGATGCCGTGAAGGCGATGCTGCCATTTTTCCCAGAAGGATTCAAATTCGGGCACTGGAAAATTCAAATACAAATAATCCGGATAGGGCGATCCATTTCCCGAAAATTCGGCTTTCAGGGCTTCGATGAGCCGATTATGCAACAGCCAGCCCTTGCTCTGGCCGATGGGGTAACCCACCAGCCCCAGAAGGCCGGATGGCCTTTTTTTCCGGTGAAGGAAAAACCCATCCCGCACCTCTTCCAGGCAGACCTGGCCGCCGGCGGTCTGAGAAGAGGGGGTCAGGCACACGTAGGTCCAGGCGTTGCCTTCCAGTGCGCCCAGAAAGCGTGACGGGCGACCTGCCTCGCCCATGGCATGGACAATGGCCGGCCGGCCGGTCCGGGCGAGCAGGTCCCGAATGGCAACCAGATGGAGCGCGTCGTTAATCGTTTCGGCCTGGTAAACAAACTTGTACACATCTGCCGGCCATTGAGTCAACCGGGCTGCCGATTTAAGCAACGCTTCCAGGCCTGCTGCCGGGACGTGAGCGGAAATGATGATGCCGGTCCGGCCGTGTTTACCCTGTTCGGAGAAAAATGCCCGGGCCAGGCCAACATCCAGATCCACATAATCCGCCCCGGCCGCCACGCCGGCACGATACACCTGCAAGGCCTTTTCCGGTGCCCCCTCAAAAAAACCACCCTGCTCCCGATGGCGCAGGGTAAGGATTAAAGGCAGCGAGACCGCTTTGCGCAACCGGCGCAGATTCAGGTCCGGCACCCTGTCCAGTCGCACCTCCACCATATCGGCGTTCTTGATCAGGGGCAGCCAGCTGTACAACTGCTCATCGGACTCAGGAAGCAGACTCACACACAATCTGGATTTGCTGGAAGGCATGGATGAATTCCTCTTTGGTCACCGGGACGAATAATCTGGGTTCATTGTCAGGCCCCAACAGGGTAAATCGCGGTTGCCCGCCGCGCGCCTTTTTATCGGTCTGCAGGGCCTCCCACACCTGCTCTGCGGGAAACCTGCCCAGCCGAATGGGCGGGATCTGGTACAGGGCCATCAGGTGGCGCAACCGGTCCAGAGCGCTTAAAGGGTAATTAAATTTCTGATGGGACAATTGAATGGCCACCTGCATGCCGGCCATCACGGCCAGCCCATGATGGAGCCCGTATTCAGCAAGCCTTTCCAGGGCATGCGCCGCCGTATGGCCGAAGTTAAGCAGGCTGCGCACACCGGCCTCCTTTTCGTCCTGTTCCACCACCGAAAGTTTCAAAGCAATACACCGGCTTACCAGGTTTTCCAGCGCTGCTGGGTCTCGCCTGCAGACGGCCGCCCGCTGTTGCTCGAGAAAGGTGATGAGGCGGGCATCCAGGGTAAAGGCGTACTTGAATACTTCCCCCAGGCCGGACGCAAATTCAACCTCCGGCAGGGTCTTGAGAAAGTGGACATCGGTGAAAACCGCCACCGGCTGATAGAACGCCCCGATCAGGTTTTTGCCCAGTGGATGGTTGATCCCTACTTTCCCCCCGATGGAAGCATCCACCTGAGCCAGCAGGGTGGTCGGCAATTGGATGAAAGGCACGCCGCGATTGAGGGTTGCGGCCACAAAACCGGTCAGGTCGCCGATGACCCCTCCGCCGGCGGCTATCAGCAGGCTGTCTCTTCCGGCACCGGCGCCCAGCAGCTGGCCAATCAGCCACTGCCAGCGCTCAATGCTCTTCTCCTGCTCCCCCGGAGGGATGGCGATCACCTCCCGGCCGGCGGTGAGCTCACTGAGCGCCTTGCCGTGCAGTGCACTCACCTGCCGGTCGGTAATCACAAATAGACGATGCCCTGAAAAATGTTGATCAATAAAGTGTTTCAGCCCCGAAATCAGGCCGCTGCCCACCTGCACCGGAATGGTTCGCCGGCCCTCAGACAAGCGAATTTTCAAATGTCTCATCGCGTTTTTGCCATTGAACAAACTGATTCACTTTCCTCATCAGCCGGGCAAACTGGACAGGACTGAGCGACTGATCGGCGTCGGAGAGGGCTTCCTCCGGGCGAGGGTGCATTTCCACCATAAGCCCCTGGGCTCCGGCTGCCATGGCTGCCAGCGCCATGGGCTCAATTAAATCGCTCCGGCCGGTCCCATGACTGGGATCGACAATAATGGGTAGATGGGAAATTTGCCGGACGGCCGGCACCACCGCCAGGTCCAGGGTGTTGCGGGTGTACTCCACAAAGGTACGGATCCCCCGTTCGCAAAGGATGATCTGCTCGTTGCCCTCGCTCATGATGTATTCGGCACTCATCAAAAACTCGGTCAGCGTTGCGGACATGCCCCGCTTTAACAGGACCGGCTTGTTCAGCCTGCCCACCGCTTTCAGCAGATTAAAATTCTGCATGTTGCGGGCCCCGATCTGAAGCACGTCGGCATACTCGGCGACCAGAGGTAAATCGTTGGCATCCAGCACTTCGGTCACAATGTAGAGACCGGTTTCCTCCCGAGCCCGCCGCAGGTATTTCAGGCCCTGCTCCCCCAGCCCCTGAAAGCTGTAAGGACTGGTGCGCGGTTTAAAGGCGCCTCCGCGCAAAAGGTGGCCTCCGTGTTCCTTGACAATCCAGGCCGCTTCAATGATCTGGGCTTCGCTCTCCACCGAACAGGGACCCGCAATGACCACCGGCTCCCCGTTCCCGATTCGAACCCCATTCAATGGAATGACCGTATCCTCGGGCTTAAAGTCCCGGCTCACCAGTTTGTAAGGTTTCAGAATACTGAAGACATTCTCAACCCCATCCAGGGTCTTCAACTGTTCTTTCTGGATCTCGGATTTGTGCCCGATTACGCCGATAATCACCCGCTGTTCCCCATAAGAAACATGGGTCCGCGCCCCGCGTTGATGCACAAAATGCACCACCCGCTCCACCTGCTCCTGCGTCACGTTGGGATTCATCACGATAACCATGGTGCCTCGCTCCAATTAAAGTATCCCGAGTTTTATTTAACTAGATTTTGACCGCATCGCAATCTCTTTCCACAATCCCGCTCGCCCCCATAACAAAAAACCCCTCTCAGTAGATTGAGAGGGGTTCAA
>RFHE01000258.1 GCA_003696445.1 Calditrichota bacterium
CACAAGCGCTCATCCAGGCACGCTGCCGGCCGGGAAGCCAAGGGGGATTTTTTTGTGAATTTGGGATTGACTTGCCGAAGGTTACCCTCTAAATTTGCCGTTCGAATAATATCGTATGTGTTCGAAAGATTGTGTTTGAAATTTGAGGAGCCCCTATGGCAACCCAGCAAGACCTGGAAAAACGGCAGACCATCAAACAGGCCGCTCGTGATCTGTTCTTTCGCTTCGGCTTCAGTAAGACCTCCATCGAGGACATTGCCCGCCATTGCGGCATGGCCAAAGCCTCCCTCTATTATTACTATCCCAATAAGGAGGCCCTGTTTAACGAAATCGTTATCGAAGAAGCCGAGCAGTTCATGAACCGGGTGGAGGAGCGCCTGCCCAAGGACGCCCCGCCCGATGAGCAGCTGGCCTGGTTTTTCCGGCTCATTTATCAGGACCTGAAAATCTATGCCCGCGAAATGGCCGAGGTGCCGGAAATCATGTGCGAGCATTCCCCGCACGGCCGGCCCATTGTGGAAAAAATCAATCAGCTGTTTCAGGCCAAGCTCCGTCCTCTGCTGCAGGCGGGCAAAGCGGCCGGCATTTTTTCTTACGGGGATGAGGAAGTGGTGGTCGCCTCCCTTTCCTTCATGACCCAATTTCTTAACCTGGAATGGATGCAGATGTACCCTGAATCCCTGCGCGACGCAGTGATTGAAACCACCATCGACATTTTGCTGAACGGAATCAGGAGGAGGTAGCCGGAGATGCGAATGCTTCGTTACGCTGGAGTGTGGCTGCTGGTGCTGGTGATGGGCGTGTGGGCCGGGGAGTATGATCTGTCCCGCATTCTGGAACTGGCCGAACAGAACAATCGCGAGCTGCAGTTGGCCCGCCAGGATTTGAAGTTTGCCAGTGCCCAGAAGCTGGAGGCCTACTCGACCGCCCTACCAAAAATCAACGTGCAACTGGGCTACAACCGGAATTTTTTGCAGGATTTTTTCTTTTTTACCACCCGGGACACGGCCACCGGCCAGGAACGGACCACGCGCTTTTCTTTCACCTTCCGCAACGAGTTTCAGATGCGGGCCACCCTGAACCAGACGCTGTACAGTTTTGGTAAGGTGGGCAATGCCATCAAGGGGGCCGGGGATTTCAGCCGGATGACCCGCTTTCAATTCGAAGCCAAACGCCAGGAAGTGATGGCCAACACCATGAAGGCCTTCTACCGGGCTCTGTTATTGGAGCGGGTCTGGGAAGTGGCCCGGGCCTCGGAACAGAATGCGCTGGAAAATTACCAGCTGGTAAAAACCCGTTACGAGAGCGGGTCGGCCAGTGAATTTGAGATGCTACAGGCCGAGGTGCGCTACGAGAACGCCCGCCCACAGACCATGCAGGCCTATCGGGATTATCAGCTGGCCTTAAACAGCCTGAAGATTCAGGTGGGGCTGCCACTGGACGAGCCGGTTCACCTGGTCGGCTCGCTGCAAAATGCGCCGCCCATGCCGGACAGCCTGCCGGCCGATTCGGTGCTGAACCGCCGCCCCGATTACCTGGCCCTGCAGTGGGAACGGCAATTGTGGAAGCGCAACGTGGGCGTGCAAAAGAGCAACCTGTTGCCGACGCTGCTGGGAACCTTAACCTACACTTCAGGGGCACGCTCGGATCGTTTCCGCCTGGATAATCGGACCTCCAATATTGTGCTGGGCATCAACCTGCAGATTCCCATTTTCAACGGAGCCAACACCATCGCTCAGATTCAGAAAGCCAAGGTGGATTTACGGCGGGCGGAAACGCGCCTGCGCATCACCGAGGACAACATTCGCCTTTCGTTGCAGAATGCATTATTAAAATTGCGCGAAGCGCAGCGTCGGGTGGAAGCGGCGCGCAAGAGCGTGGCCACTGCCCAGCGGGCGCTGGAAATCGCCCAGAGCCGGGCTGCCAACGGCCTGGCCACCCAACTGGAACTGAAAGACAGCCAACTGTTTCTCGATCAGGCCCGAGTCAATTTCTATTCAGCCATGTTCGACTATCTGGATGCTTACATCGACTGGCAACTGGCCACCGGTCAGGTCCGGCCCATCCAGTCTTAAGTAAAGGAGCAACGCTGTTATGAAAACAATCCAAGTCAAGCAATCGGTTTTCTGGACCGGAGGAAAAATGAAAAAAATTGGACGAATCGTCACTTTCGCCCTGTTGCTGGCCGGCCTGTGGGGGTGCTCCCAGTCCGGCAGTGCCGAAAAAGTCACCGTGGAAGAGAAAGCCATTCCTGTACGCACCATGCCCCTGGTGCCCCATACCTTTGAGGAATACCTGCAGATTACCGGAACGGTCAAAGCCCGCAATCAGGTGGATTTGCTGGCCGAAGAAGGTGGGGTGCTGAAACGGGTGTTGCGGGATAAGGGCAGCCGGGTTCGGGCCGGGGACACGCTGGCCGTGCTGGACAATCCTGTTTTGGTGGCGGCGTTTCACGAGGCCGAGGCGGCTCTGCATCAGGCGGAGTTGACCTACCGCAGCAATCAGGTGATGTACGGAAAGAAGGCCATTTCGGAAAATGACTATCTGGCCAGTAAGTATGCGCTGGAACGCGCCCGGGCCAATTTCGCCCTGATGAAGGCTCGCTACGAAAAACTGTTTCTCAAGGCCCCGTTCGAGGGCTATGTGAACGAGCGGTATGTGGATCTGGGCGCCTACGTGCGGCCCCTGCAGCCGGTGTTTCAGGTGATTGACAACGCCTGGATTAAGATTCGCGCCGGCGTTGCCGAACGGTTCATGAACGACATCCGCGTGGGGACCCCGGTGCAGGTGACCTTCGATGCCCTGCCCGATCTGGTGCTGGAAGGCAAAATCAGTTTCGTCAGCCGGGCCATGGACCCGGTTGCTCGGACCTTCACCGTGGAGATCGAAATGCCCAATCCGGACCGGAAGCTGGCCCCGGAAATGGTGGCCAATCTGAAAATCCTGCGCCGCCGGTACCAGGATCACCTGGTGGTGCCCCTGGATGCGGTCATCGAAAATGAACAGGGCAGTTTCGTCTATGTGGTGGAAAACAACCGGGCTCGCCGGTTGCCGGTGAAGCTGCTCTCCATTTACGCGGACAGCGCTGTGGTGGAGGGGCTGCAGCCCCACATGGACCTGATCGTGGTCGGACAGCACGAGGTCTCCGACGGCGACCTGGTCAGCATTGTCAGCGGGACCGAATCGTAAGCATTTGGGAGCGATGAACGAGAGTCATTTAACGGAAGCGGGAACAAGGCAATGAAAATTACCAACTGGGCTTTAAGCCACAAGACGAGCGTTTTTGTCTTTCTGTGGATTGCCATTATCGGGGGATTGGTGGCCTACAGCAACTTGCCGGTGGAGTCCTTCCCCCAGATCAAGCAGCCGGTGGTGGTGGTGGCGGCTCCCTATCTGGGTGTGGCCCCTTCGGACATGGAAACCCTGGTCGCCCAACCCATCGAAAACAAGCTGGATGAACTGGCCAAGGTCAAAAAGATGACCTCGGTCAGCCTGGAAGGCTACACGAACATCGTGGTGGAATTTGAACCGGATGTGGACATCGACGAGGCAGTGCGCAAGGTTCGGGAAAAAGTCGATCAGGCTAAACCGGACCTGCCGGCCGACCTGGACGACCCGGTGATTCAGGAAATTAACTTCGAGAATATTCCCATCATGTTTGTCAGCATCGTGGGCGATCAATCGCTGGTGCGATTGAAAAAAATTGCTGAGGACTTGCAGGACAGGTTCGAGCAGATCCCCGGCGTGCTGGATGTGAAAATTTCCGGTGGGCTGGAACGCGAGGTGCAGGTGGAGGTCAATCCGGCCCGCCTGCAATATTACAACGTCGGTCTCACCACCGTCATCGATGCCATTCGCGGGGAAAACATTACCATTCCCGGCGGGTCGCTGGAAACGGGGAGCTTAAAGTGGACCCTGCGCATTCCCGGCGAATTTGAATCGTTGAACGAACTGGAAAATCTGGTGGTCAAAACAAGGCGCGGTCAGCCCATCTATCTGAAAGACCTGGCCGACATCCGCTTTGGGTTCAAGGAACAGGAAAGCTTTTCCCGGCTGGACGGCAAACCCAGTGTTACCCTCTCCATCCAGAAACGCAGTGGGGAGAACATCATTCAAATCTCCGATGCGGTGAAGCGCATTCTGGAGGATTACCGGGACAAGCTGCCCCGAGGGACCCACTTTGTGATACTGGGAGACCAGTCCAAGGACATCCGCCGGATGGTTAACGATCTGGAAAACAACATCATCGCTGGATTGCTGCTGGTCATTCTGGTGCTGTATTTTTTCATGGGCACGCGCAACGGCTTTCTGGTGGGCATCGCCATCCCGCTGTCCATGTTGCTGTCTTTTATTGTCATCAGTCTTCTGGGCTACACGCTGAACATGGTGGTGTTGTTCAGCCTGATTCTGGCGCTGGGCATGCTGGTGGACAATGCCATTGTGATTGTGGAGAATATTTACCGGCATCATGAGGAAGGAAAGAGCCTGCTGCGCGCGGCCCGGGAGGCCACCGCCGAGGTGGGGATGCCGGTGATCGCCTCTACCGCCACCACCCTGCTGGCCTTTTTGCCGATGGTCTTCTGGCCGGGCATTGTGGGCGAGTTCATGAGTTATCTGCCCATTACCCTCATCATTACCCTTTCCGCCTCCCTGTTTGTGGCGCTGGTATTTAATCCGGTAATTTCTTCCTCTTTTCTGAAACTGGATGAACGAATGTCCCAGTTGCCCGGGGATCGCTTGTTGCGCTGGTTGACCGTGCACTACGAGCGAACCCTGCGCTGGAGCCTGCACAATCCTCGAAAAATGCTGGGCATGGTGGCCGGTGCCTATGTGGGCATGTTTATTCTGTTCATCTTTTTTAATCACGGCATTGAGTTTTTTCCCGATCTGGAGCCCAAACAGGCAATCATTAAAGTTGAGGCCCCGCTGGGGACGCGCCTGGAGACCTCCGACGCCATTGTCCGCCAGATAGAGCGCCGCATCGTCGATACGCCGGATATGAAACATTACGTGGCCGAGATCGGTAATGCCTCCGACAATCGCTTTGATTTTGGAATGAGCGGGGGAGCCCCGCATAAAAGCAAGATCACGATTGATTTTCTGGAGCGGCATTTGCGGAGTCAAAACACTAAGGTAACTCTGGAGCAGTTGCGGGAAAAGGTTCGCGGGATTCCCGGTGCCCGTATTGATGTGACCAAACCCCAGGAAGGGCCCCCGACCGGCAAGGCGGTGGAAATTCGCATTCAGGGAGAGGATTTCGGGGTGCTGGAGTCGTTGGCCGATCAGGTCAAGCGCCTTATTGGAGACGTGCCCGGGCTGACCGAGTTGAAAGACGACCACGAGCAGGGCCGGCCGGAGCTGCGGGTGCGCATCGATCGGGAAAAAGCCGCCCTGATGGGCCTGAACACTCGAAAAATTGCCAGCACGGTGCGCACGGCCATTCAGGGCAGCGAGGCCTCCGAATATCGGATCGGCCAGGATGAATACGACATCACCGTGCGTTTCAGCAAGGACTTTCGTAAAAACTACGAGGATCTCCTCAACCTGACCATCTTTTACGAGGGCAAACACTATCCGCTGGCTAATTTTGCCACCATCGAACTGGCCTCCGGGCTGAGTTCGGTGAACCACGTGGATGGGGATCGGGTGATTACGGTGACCGCCGATGCGGTCGGCCGGCGGTCAGCAGAAGTGCTGCGCGATGTGAAAGAGCGGTTGAAAGATTTTCACCTTCCGCCGGGCTACAGCCTCTCCTACGGAGGGCAGGATGTGGAGCAGCGCGAAGCCGAGGCCTTCATCACCCGTGCCTTCTTCATTGCCATCATGTTGATTTTCCTGGTTCTGGCTACCGAATTTAACTCTGTGACCCTGCCGCTGGTCATCATGATGTCCGTACTGCTCAGCTTTTTCGGGGTGTTCTTCGGCCTGCTGGTAACCTTTAAGCCGTTTGGAATCATCATGACCGGTATCGGAATTGTTTCGCTGGCTGGCGTGGTGGTGAACAATGCCATTGTGCTGATCGATTACATCCAGCAACTGCGGGACCGGGGCATGGACAAGCTGGAAGCCATTGTGCAGGGTGGCAAAGTGCGTTTGCGCCCGGTCATCCTTACTGCAGTGACCACCATTCTGGGACTCATTCCCCTGACCGTGGGCATCAACATCGATTTTATCGGTCTGTTCAAAGGGGATTTCAGTAAGTTCATCCAATTTGGCGTGGAGAGCTCCCAGTGGTGGAGTGGCATGGGCGTGGCGGTTATCTTCGGGTTGTTTTTCTCCACAGCCCTTACGCTGGTGGTGGTGCCGGTTATGTACTCGCTCCTGGCCGATGCTGTGCCCGAACTGATGGCTCGGCTGGGATGGCGCACCGCAGGCAAGGACGATGCCCAGGCAGCACCGGAAGGTGCCTGAAGCCCCGGAAGCTACGCCCCGAAAATTTCCAGCGGCCGAAGGCCATGCGGGCTATGCAGTTGGCCTGACCCGGGAATCGGTTTCAGGAGGTTAGAGGCAACCGGTTCAAGGGTGGGTGCCGGAATGACAGGAAGCCGTAAACCTCTTCGGATTGTGAAAACGCCTCCTGCCTTCAGCACAGGGGCCGTGGTCCCATGGTGGGCCACAGCCCCTGCTGATTTTTTCCCCTAACCTGTTTGAAGTGCCCTGCGGCGGTTCTCGTTACCGAAGCAAAATCATCTTTCTGGTTTGCCGAAAAACCTGGTTCCGGTCTCCGTTTAAGGGGCTGGCGATCAGCCGGTAAATGTAAATGCCACTGCCCACCGGCCGGCCCAGTTGGTTGGTGCCATCCCAGCGCACCTGGTAGCGACCAGGGGCTCGGGCGCCGCTGACCAACGTACGGACCCGCTGCCCCAGTAGATCGTAAATTTCCACCTGCACCCGGCTGGCCCGGGGCAGCTGATAGGCAATGGTGGTGCTGGGGTTGAACGGATTGGGATAGTTGGGCTTCAGGGCAAACTCGGTTGGCAGGTTGTCTCCTTCGGCAATGCCCACCGGGCCGGTAACGGTCAGTTCAACGGCCGGCTTTCTGACCACTGGGTTGGCCGGGTCGTTGGAGCTGATGATCAGATTGGCCTGGTGCGGGCCCCCGCTCAGATTGGCCGTATTCACTTTTACCAGAACCGGCAGGGAGTCCCCTGGCGCTACGCTGCCCGAAGTCGGCGAAACAGTCAACCAATCCACCCCGCGAAAGATCTTGGTCATCAATTGATCGTGCGCGTAGCTTTGATTGTAAGCGATTTGCAGCGCCGCTGTGCCATCGCTGTTTTCAATCCCATAGGTGGCGTTGCCCTGATCGACGATGTGTTCGTAAACCAGATAAATCGTGCTGGAGTTCTGCACCAGCACGATCTGGAAAATCATGTTTTCCGTCCCGGCCGGAAAATGGCCCCAGTTGTGCCACTGGATGATGAACTGGTTCCCGACCTTCTGGGTGTAGATGGTACCTGCGCTGCTGCCGTCCAGATCGTCCCAGAAGGCGGCAATCAGGTTGTTGGGTGGGTTGGTGTTGGGTAGGGCCTGGTTGGTGAAAGAGTTTTCGAAATAACTGGTGTCGAAGGTAACAAACCCATTGCTGGAGACCACCACTTTGTTGTACAGGTTGCCGTAAAAGGTTACCGGAAAAGGGAGGTTGACGGTGGCCAGTCCCTCGTCGGCCGGATTGAAGGTGCCGGTGGGTTGGAGGGTGAGCGCGTTGCCCGTGGCGGAAATGTCCACAAAACTGTAGGCCGGGCCTGCCGGGTCGTCGCTGTCGATCCACTGGTAATCGAAGGGATCGGCCCCACCCCGGTGGGCATTGAGTGCCCCGAAGGTCGGCTCCGCCGAGCCCTTACCATACTGCGCCGGCGGCTTCTGGGGTTGCTGGTAGCGAGGCGTCCAGGCGCGCTTGCCCTGTTCCTCGGCTTCGATGCTGGCGATGGTCAGCGGACCCGCTCCATCGTTGTACACCCAGAACCAGGTGCTGTCCTCCAGGCCCTGCGCAACGGCCAAGCGGAGGGTATCCTGGGAGAGGCTCAGCACCGGCGGCGCCAGCACCTCGTAGTTTACCGGAACATCCAGGGCAGCCTGGTTGGAATCGTTGCTGACGATGTGAATATTGCCCTGGTAGCTTCCCGGCGCCAGAGCGGTGGCGTCGATGGTCACCTGAATCACCGCGCTCTGCCCGGATGGTACCGTACCGGTGGTCGGATCCACCCCGATGCTGGAAGGCGAGGCGGTGAGGGCAAAAGAGAGCAAACTGGGTGCAATATTAATATTGGAAATGGTCAGTTCCCGGGTGGCGGTAAACCCGGCGTAAAGCGTGTCCACCAAGGCGGTGGGGCTCACGGACAGGATGGGCGCTTCGGTGGGGGAGCCCAGAAACACGTCGTCAATGAACCAGTCGTCGTAGGGGCCCACAGAGGCACTGTTCTGAAAACGAACCTGAAACTGGCTGTGGAAGTAGCTGCCGCCGCCGCTGGGGGCGCTGGCCAGATCGATGGTTTCCTGCTGGAAGGGTTGTACGGTGGTTCCCTGGTATTCTTTAACCAGAATCCATTGCCCCAGATTGTTTTTGAAGTAAACCTGGAGCACGTCCCCCGGTTCCGGTGCGTTACCGGTCCCCTGGGGCTGGTAGGAGTAGCTGAATACAATGCCCGCACCCGCCTGGCCGCTCAGGTCCACCGGACGCAGTTCAATCACATCCCCGCCGTCGGGCTCGCCGTTTAAATTCAGCGCACCGGGGGGTGAGGGGGGATTGCTGGCCAGGGCTGTTACCGCCGCATTCTGGTTGAGCCATTTCAGAGGATCGGGTGTGCCGAGTTGAGAAAAATTGTCGGCCACCGGAACGGTGAGAGGGGTAAACACGGTTGCCGAGGGGTTGCTTTCGTTGGCCGGATTTTCGTTGTCCACGGCGGTGAGGTAAAAGCTGTACTGGCCCGGTGTGGCCGGGGTGTAGGTGGCCGAGTCCGCCCGGCCGGTGTCGGCTCTGCTGCGGGCAAAGCTGGCCACGAGCGAACCGTCCTGGTACAGATTGATTCCGGCAAAATCGTCCATCGGCGTGCCGTCCACATTCCGGCTCGGATTGTGCCAGTAAAGGGTCACCTGACTGGCATTTCCGCTCAGGCCAACGGCCGAGGGCGCTGCCGGCTGGGGTGCACCACCGGCGTGCCAGCCGGTCTGCACTGGAAAACTGGTACTGTCCGTGGCCGTTACTCGGGTCATCAGGCTGTACTGGTAAAATTGCCCGTCAACGAGGCCCACATCGGTAAAGCTCTGCACCCCACCGGCCACGCTACCCACCAGCGTGCTATCCCCCCGGTAAATGTCGATGACAAACTCGCCGGGAGCCAGCGGATCCCCATTAACCAGAGCGTCTGGATCCGTCCAGGTCAGCTGGATGGCATTGGGCGTGGTGTAGTCGCTGTAGGCGGTTATCTCCGTGGGCGGCCTGGGATCTTCCGGGTCGGCATCCTGCGCGCCCTCAAAAAACACCACATACAGGCCGCTGTTAATGTCCGAAATAAGGACTTTGCCGGAGGCGAAAAACGGGTAGGTGCCCCAGGCATCCGGCGTATCGTAGTAGCCTACCTCCACCATGTTGTTGGGGTCGGAAATGTCCAGAATACGCAGGCCGGCCTCGTAATGTGAAACGTAGGCGTAGTTGCGTTTAATGAAGGCATTGTGGGCCAGGCCGTTGGGCCCCAGGTACTGGCTGGTGATGGTCGGGTTGTTCAAATCGGAAATATCCCACAACTTAACCGTCTTGCCGTTGGTTTCCTCGGTGGTAATCAGGTACTGGTTGTCGTCGCTCAACCAGCAGTTGTGCACATAACCGGCCGCCGGAATGGGAAAGCGAGCGATCAGCGAGGGATTGGCAGGATTGTTCAAATCGTACACACCAATCGAACCGCTGTTGCCTTCCGCAATGTAGGCGATGTTGTTGCGGGCAAAAATGTCGTGGCATTCAATGCCAAAGGTAGAAACCTGAACCGGATTCAGCGGATCGCTGATGTCCAGGACCCGGACCGGCGCCACGGCGTTTCCCTCGGCGTAGAGCAGGGCGTTGTCTTCGTCGATGAAAATATTGTGCGAGGTGCTGAACCCGGTATAGGTAGCGGCCAGCGTCGCCGAATTGGGCAGGTCCGCTAAATCGATGATCTGCAAACCGCCCCCTCCCTCGGTGACCACGTAGGCGTAATGCTGGTAGGTCTTAATGTCCTTCCATAGCGAGGTGGCACTGGGGATGAAGGCCACCTCCACAATGTTGTCCGTATCGGTAATGTCCAAAATGCTGGTGCCGGTCTGAACACCAAGCAGGGCGTACTCCCTGCCGTCGGGCCCGGTGTAACCCCAACAGTCGTTGTAGCCTGCCGCGGGGTAGCTGTTGACATGGGCTAGGAGCGGCACGTTGGGCGATCCCTGGGCCTGGAGTCGGGTGCCGGTGAAGCTCGCCACCACCAGTGCCAAAAAAAGAAGCCGGTAACGCAACCGTTGCATAAAACACCCCCTGTTGTTTTTAATGTGAATTAGTCGGTGAGCGGGCAAAGTTGAGTTGTGAATGATGTGAGAATTCAAAGAGCGTGGTAAGAAAATATATTCCTCTGCTGCGATTAATTTAAACAAAAAATAAATTTTAACCGTGTGGCGGAAGCGTTAAGTTGATTGCGGATTAGCGTAGCTTGAGGAAACAGAATGTCTCTTACCGATAAAGCCTCCATCCGAGGCACAGAAGCCTTGACATCTTCATTTAACTTGCCGGACTATGCTTGCTGCGTGTTGGGCAGAACCGGATGGCGAGTCGCCCGGCTGGGCTTCGGTACCTCTCGGTGCGGCATCACTGAGCCCGAGCACCGGGAGGCGCTGGAGAAAGCCCTCCATGGTGGCATTAACCTGATCGACACTGCAGCCAATTACCTGGATGGGGATGCAGAAAGTTTGATCGGGGAAGTGCTCACTCAGCTGGTGGTCTGGGAGGCCTTCGACCGGGAAGGGGTGGTGGTTGTGGGTAAGGCCGGTTACCTGCAGGGCAGCCAATTGCAGCGGGCCCAGCAGATGGTTGCCGAAGGCAGGGGCTTCCCCGAAGCAGTCCAGATAAGCCCGGCACACTGGCACTGCATGCATCCGGCCTTCCTCGAGGACCAGCTTACCCTCAGCCTGTCCCGAATGCACCTGGATTGCCTGGACGTGTACCTGTTGCACAATCCCGAGTACTTGTTGAGCCATTATCTGCAGGAGGGGATGGACCGCGAGGCGGCCGAGGCCACTTTTTACGGCCAAATCCGGCAGGCTTTTCTCGCCCTGGAAAAACTTGTTCAGGAAGGGCTGATCCAGTACTACGGAATTTCCAGCAACGGCTTCCCCCTCCCGGCAACCGAGGCCCGGCATGTGAGTCTGGCCAGGGTGTGGCGTGCCTATCAGGATGTGTGCTTGCAACTGGGGATGTCCGTTGAAGAAGGGCATTTCGGATGCATTCAACTGCCCTACAATCTGCTGGAACGCGGTGCCCGGGAAGAAAAAAACAATCCGTGGCAGGGTAACAGGGTCAGCGTGCTGGAATTGGCCAAAAAATTGGGTCTGGGGGTGCTGGTAAACCGGCCGCTGAACCCAATCGATGGCGGGACGCTGGTTCGCCTTGCCGGCAATGCCGGCGGAGGAATTCAGGAAGAGGTTACCCGGTTGATTCCCGAACAAGCTCTTCAGGGAACGGCCCTTCAATTTGTTCTCAATACGCCCGGTGTGGATGTCGTGCTGAAAGGAATGCCCCGGCCCCGGGACGTGGATCAGGCGATCCAGGTCATGCAGCAGCTCGCGTAACCTCGGGCAGATGCCGCCGTGCGGTTCCCGATGCGGGCCCGGTAGCAAACAAATCTGGCGGGCTGGCAACCTGTAAAGCGCTTTGATGGAGGAAACAGGCATGGCCATTGTTTCAATCGGAGTGGATCTGGCCGAAATCGATCGAATTCAACGGGTGATTGACCAGTACGGGGAACGGTTTATCCGCCGGGTGTTTACACCGGTGGAAATTGCCTACTGTAGCCGCCGGGTTACGGCGGCGGCCAGCTATGCCGCCCGATTTGCCGCCAAGGAAGCTGTGCTGAAGGCCGCCGGAACCGGCCTTTCCATGGGCATGCGCTGGCGGGATGTGGAAGTGGTCAACGACGAGCATGGCAAACCCTCCATCCGCCTCTACGGGGAGGCGGCGCGCCGCCTGAAAGGGAAACGAGTGCACGTGTCCATCACCCATTCGGGCAATTTTTCCCTGGTGATGGTGGTTGTGGAAGAGGAGGTGTGAAGAAAACCTAATGAATGGTCCACGAAGGGGGTTTGAGAAATGATTGTGTTAAGTGGCGAACAGATGCGCGAGGCCGATCGCCGGGCCATTGAAGGGTTGGGTATTCCCGGTCTGATTCTTATGGAGAATGCCGGGCGGGCGGTGGCCGATTATGCCCTGAGCATGCTGGAGTCGGTGCCCGATCCGCTGGTGGCGGTGTTCGCCGGCAAGGGAAACAATGCCGGGGACGGGTTTGTGGCCGCGCGCCACCTGGCTAATTGGGGTGCCGAGGTGGTCATTTTTCTCATTGGCGATCCGGCCAAACTGGCCGGCGATGCCCGGGTAAATTTCGACATCTGCCAGAGACTGAATATCCCCGTTCAGGTCATTGCCTCGGAACAGGATCTGGAATCCATTCCCCTGGATGAGTTTGATCTGGTTGTCGATGCCCTCCTGGGGACCGGGCTTACCGGTCCGCCCCGCGGACTGGTGAAAGCCGCCATCCAGCAGATCAACGAAATGGAGGCGAAAATCCTGGCGGTGGATCTTCCCTCTGGATTAATGGCCGGATCCCCGGCGGTTCCCGGTGAGGCGGTGCTGGCCGATCTTACGGTGACCATGGCAGCACCCAAAATCTGCCATCTGTTTTACCCTGCTCGCCAACACGTGGGGGAATTGGAAACGGTTGATATTGGCATTCCCGGAGAGGTATTGGAATCGGTCGGTTCGCAGGTGTTTCTGGTGGAACCGTGGCAGTTGGTGTTGCCTTTTCGCCCGCCGGATGCCCACAAATACCAGATGGGGCGGGTGGCGATTGTAGCTGGGTCGCGCGGCTATACCGGCGCAGCCGCCCTGTGTGCACAGGCGGTGATGAAGGCCGGCGCGGGAATCGCCATCCTGGCGGTGCCGGAGAGCCTTAATCCCATTCTGGAAGTCAAATTGACCGAGGTGATTACCCGGCCGGTTGCCGAAACGGCCGACGGCGGCTTCAGCCGCCAGGCGCTGCCCGAACTGGCGGCGCTGCTGGAATGGTGCGACGTGCTGGCCATCGGCCCGGGACTGGGCAGGCATCCGGAAACCCAATCGGTCGTGGTGGAATTGCTGGCCAGATGCGACAAGCCGGCCGTAGTGGACGCCGATGCCCTGTTTGCCCTCTCGGAGAAGGCAAAAGGCTTGAAAGAATTGCTCAAGCCCAACTGGGTTCTGACGCCACACCTGGGGGAATTTGCCCGCTTCTTCAAACAGCAGCGCACGGAAACGCTGAACCTGAAGCGTCTGGATTTTGCGCGGGACTTCGCCCGGGAGTACCAGACCCACCTGCTGTTAAAAGGAGCCCCTGCCCTGGTGGCCGCGCCGGAAGGCAAGATACAGGTCAATCCGTTGATCAACCCGGCCTTGGCGACCGCCGGCACCGGCGACGTGCTGACCGGCATGATCGCTGCTTTTGCCGCCCAGGGATTGCCCATGGGGGATGCAGCCGTGCTCGCCAATTACCTGCATGGCTACGTGGCCGAGTGGCTGAAGGGCCAGCAGACCGCTCACACCATAACCGCCCCCGATTTGCTGGAGGGGATGGGACCGGCCTTTCTTGAATTTGAGAAAGAGACCCGGCAACGGATTGCCCGCATCCTGGGCCGAACAGAGATGGATTGAGGCCAGGCCTGATTTCGGCCTGTTGGGAATTATATTGGAAGAATTTTGCCGCCGGTCACACAGGCACAGCTCCCCAGGCGCTTACTTGCTATCCATGCGCCCCCAGAAGATGGTGGTTCTGTAAACCGGTCTGGCGAAAAAAGAATGCCTTGTGCCGGCCTGACGAGAAGGCTTAACTTTCCCGAAAAAAAGGAAGATAGACCATGAAAAAGTTTGAAGGCGCGGACTATTTTAATCTGGACGCCGAATTAAGCGAGGACGAAAAAATGATCCGGGACAGTGTGCGGTCCTGGGTCGATGAAAATGTGCTCCCGATTATTGAGGAACATTACCAGCGGGGTGAATTCCCCATTCAACTGGTGCCGCAGATGGCCGAACTGGGCTTGCTGGGCGCCAACCTGCCGGAAAAATATGGCTGCGCGGGCATCAACAACGTGGCCTACGGGTTGATCATGCAGGAGCTGGAGCGGGGCGATAGCGGCATCCGCAGTTTTGCTTCCGTGCAGGGGGCGCTGGTCATGTATCCGATTTTTGCTTACGGATCGGAAGCGCAACGCCAGTACTGGTTGCCCCGGCTGGCCCGCGGAGAAGCCATCGGCTGCTTTGGCCTCACCGAACCCGACTACGGTTCCAACCCCGGTGGCATGCAAACCCGGGCGGTGAAGGACGGCAATCACTACATCCTCAATGGCACCAAAATGTGGATTACCAACGGCACCATTGCCGATGTGGCGGTGGTCTGGGCCAAGCTGGATGGGGTGGTCCGGGGTTTTCTGGTGGAAAAGGGCACGCCCGGTTTTTCGGCTCCGGAAATCAAGAACAAGCATTCTCTGAGGGCTTCAGTGACCTCCGAGCTGGTTTTCGAGGACTGTCGGATTCCGGCGGAAAATATGTTGCCCGAGGCCCATGGTTTAAAGGCCCCGCTCAGCTGTTTGACCCAGGCACGTTATGGTATTGCCTGGGGGGCCATCGGTTCGGCCATGGCCTGTTACGACGAGGCCCTCAACTACGCGAAAATGCGCATTCAATTCGACAAACCCATTGCCAGCTTTCAGCTGGTTCAACAAAAGTTGGTGTACATGATCACCGAAATTACCAAAATGCAATTGATGGCCCTGCGTCTGGGGCGGTTGAAGGATCAGGGCCAGTTGAAATTTACCCAGGTCTCGATGGCCAAACGCAATAATGTGTTCCACGCCCTTCAAATCGCCCGGCTGGCCAGGGATATTCTGGGCGGCAACGGCATTATCGCCGAATACCAGGCGATGCGCCACATGTGTAATCTGGAATCCGTGATTACCTATGAAGGGACTCACGATATTCACACGCTGATCGTTGGCGAGGATATTACCGGGATACCGGCTTTCAACTAAAAGCAAGGATGGCTGCCATGGCAACCTCGGTGTTGCTGGTCGAAGACGACATTGCCTATGGCAAGATGTTAAAGGAGGCCATAGAACATTACGGTTACACGGTTTACCTGACTCATTCCGGAACCGGCGCCCTGGACCTGATCCGTCAACATCCGGTCGATATTGTCATCAGCGATGTGTACCTGCCTGGATTTTCCGGCATCGAGCTGGCCCACCGCCTCACGCAGATGTATCTGGATATTCCGGTCGTACTCATCACCGGCATTCACGATTTAACACTGGTAAAGAAGGCGCTTACCAGCGGGGTCACCGATTACATTTTTAAACCGCTTAAGCTTGAAGAAATGCCGGTGGTCATCGAACGCAACTTGCAGCGCAAAAAGCTGGAAGCGCAACGTCTGCAGGAGAACAAGGCGGAAATTTTATTTAAAGCCCTTAAGGCCCTGATGCGGGCGCTGGATGCCAAAGATCCCTACACTTCGGGGCATTCCCAGCGGGTGGTCCGCCTGGCCATGCTCATGGCCGATGCGCTGGGGTTGAATCCGGAAGAACGCTACACCCTACAACTGGCCGCCTACCTGCACGACATCGGTAAGATCGGCATGCCGGACAGCATTTTGAAGAAAGCCGAGAGCCTCCAGGACTACGAACTAAACAAGGCCAGAGCCCATCCCGAGGTAGGCAGTCAGATCATTGGTGAGATTGAGGAGCTGACCGAGGTGGCCTCGATTGTGCGCCATCACCACGAGCGCTACGACGGCACCGGCTATCCGGACGGATTGAAGGGCAAAGCCATTCCCTTCTTTTCGCGAATCCTAGCCATTCTGGATGCTTACGAAGCGCTGGTCTCCGATCGGGTTTACCGCAAAGCGGTCAGTAAGGAAGAGGCGCTCCGGGAAATTGAGAAATCGGCCGGAACGCACTTCGATCCAGAACTGGTGGACGTTTTCGTGCGAGTGATGCGCAAAACCAGGGAGGGGAACGTGACCGCTCCCCCGGAAGAGGACCCGGGGCTGGATTTGTCCAGCAAACCTTCCGAAGCCTCCTGAACCCTCTGTTTTTTGACCCTCCTGCTTAATTCCGGTCCGATCCGCACAGGGGGCGGTAGAAGTCCGGCCGCCGGTCGGTCAATAAATGGTTGCGCGCGGTGATCTGCTTGTCCAGCGCCCGGTCGGGATCAATCTGTACCACCTGCAGGCAATCCCCTTCCGGCGGCGCCCGAAAGATGAGCTCCCCCTTGGGGCCCACGATCTGGCTCTGGCCGGTAAAGTTCAGCGTGCCCTGCGGGCGGCGGTCCTCCCCGTAGCGATTGGCCGTTACGGCAAACACCCCGTTTTCCAGGCAGCGGGTCAACATGGCCTGCTGGCAGTAGGCCAGCACCAGGTTGGAGGGATGGCACAGAACCTGTGCCCCCTGCAGGGCCAGAATGCGGGCGACTTCCGGAAAAACCCAGTCGAAACAGACCATCATCCCAATGCGCACCCCGCGGACCGTCTGAACGCTCAGCGGCCGATCCCCCGGATCAAACCATTCTTTTTCTTCGTTGAACAGATGAATTTTCCGGTAAGTGTGCATCCACCCCTCCGGTCCCAGCAGGAGGGCGCTGTTAAAGACCCGCTCGCCCGCCTTTTCGGCGAAACCGGTCACCAGATAAAAATCCCGCTGCCGGCACAGTTGAATCAGAGCCTCCACAATCGGCGAACGGGTCGGATCCTGCGCCAGACGGCTGGCCTCCTCCCGGCTCTGGAAGTAATAGCCGGAAAAAGCCAGCTCCGGCAATACAATTAAATCCGCACTGGTCTGCTCCAGTCCCTTTAATACCAGGGAAAGATTGTGTTCCCAGTCCCCAAAGCGAGGGTAAAACTGAAAAAAGCCAACCCGCATGTTCTTGCTCCCCTGTTTACTTTAGGTTTACTGAAAAATTCGATTTAATCGTTCGATGGCTATCTGCAGCCGGTCCGGCGGCTCGCCGGTAAAGCAGAGGCGAATGTAATCGGCAAAATGTTGCCCGAAATCCTGGCCGGAGGCAATCGACACCCCGGCATCCAGGCAGGCTTCGACCCAGGACCAGTAGTCCTGCTTGGCCAGGTAGCGCGTCAGGGGGACGAACAAAAAGTAAGTCCCTTCCGGCACCGGAAAGCTCAGCTTCAATTGCTCGACGAACAGGTCTCGCAGGTTCTGGAAGTGATCGCGAATTTTTGGGATCCACTCATGGCGCCGGCGCACCGGTTCCAGCATCATCAGCTGCGCAGGGGTGGCTGCACTGTACACCTGATGGACCATGATTTTGTTGATGGCCTGAATGACCCGCTGCTGGGCCACCGCGTAGCCCAGGCGCAGGCCGGCAAAAACAAAAATTTTGGAGAACGTAAACACGGTGACGCATTGTTCGGTGGCCTCCGGGAGCGAAGCAATGGAGAGGTGCTCCCGATTGTCGTAGGTCAGGCCGTCGTAGGCCTCGTCGGAGATGATCCACAACCGGTGTTTGCGGGCAAACCGGGCAATCTGCTCCAGATGATGCCGGGTAAGCATTTTCCCCGAGGGGTTGTTGGGGGTGTTTACGTAGATGGCCGCCGTACTGGGGGTGAGGTAGCCGCTGAGCAGGGCTTCGATGTCCAGGTCCGGGTTGGTGTACAGGTCCAGGTAAAACGGCACTTCCACGCTGCGGGCCCCGGCACTGGTGACCATGCCGAAAAAGAGGGGCCAGCAGGGGGTGAGCACCAGAATCTCCTCGCCGGGATCCAGCAGGGCCAGGGCGGCGGCACTGAGTGCGTTGGTTCCCCCGCAGGTAACCAGGATCTGCTCCGGCTCAACCGGCAGCCGGTTGTCCGCCCGCAGTTTTTCGGCCAGTGCCTCTCGCAACTGGGCGATACCGAAAGTGTTGGGATACCGGTGGATTGCTTCATGACCCTGAAAAAACGATTCGGTGAAGGGAAGCGGATAAACCGGTTTCAGGTAGCTGTCCCCGATGTGCAGGCGGACCAGGTTTTCTCCCTGGGCCTGCATCTTGGGACGAAATTTCTCGAACACCGAACCGGGCATGTGCGCCACGCGCCGGGAAAAATCGGGAAATCTGGGCATGTGCTTTTCCTTTCCAGTTTTTTGCTGCCAATCGTTCGCCCCGACGGCTGTGTACTAAAATAGCTTTTTCTGAAGGAAATTCAAGGGATTCCACAGGTGCTGTCCAAAAAGCAGGCGAAAATTTGTGTTCAGGTAATAAAGGGTTTAGCAGGCAGGGAATTGAAATCAATGAATTCCCTTCCCTGGAGCTGCGCAAATGACAAAGCAAAGTAAATACGATTACAGATTATTGCATTTAATCGTTTGGGCTAAAGCAGGGCTGGAAGCCTTTTTTTAACAGAGTGCAGAGGTTTCAACAAAATATGAGCCCCTGTACTCCTTTTTATTTGTAAGGAACTCACCCCGTTCACCCCTTCTTTTGGCAAGAGAGCCGGGCTGGGGAGTGAGTTGACTTAAGTCCGGCTAAACCGAAGCAGCTGTTTGCCTGAATATTCATTGTTTGCCACGTGGTTTGCCACGTGTTCAACTGGTTCCAGTGCTGTGCGTGGGAACCCTCCTTAAACGCAGATTGGCTGCCAATGCTGTCATAGCGGCGGATCCCATCGCGTGACGCCTTCCACCGCACGGCCAAGGAATGTGAGCCAGGGATTGCATGGTCCAGGCGGTCAGCGCCCCTCCTGTTCCAGGTACCTGTGTAGGATTTTGCGGGCTTTCTGAAAAGCACGCGCCCGATGGCTGATCCGATTTTTTACCTCACTGCCCAGTTCGGCGAAGGTCCGGGTGTAGCCCTGGGGAACAAAAAGTGGGTCGTAACCAAAACCGGCCTCTCCTCTGGGCGCGGGAGCAATGTGGCCTTCGACCACGCCTTCCACCACCGTTTCCAGATGCGGGCCCACCAGGGCCACGGCGCAGCGGAAGCGGGCGGTGCGCTCCTCCCGGGGGGTAGTTTTCAGCAGGCTCAGGAGCTTGCGGTTGTTTTCGGCGGTGCTCCGCCCGGGACCGGCAAAGCGGGCCGAATAAATGCCCGGTGCGCCGCCCAGCGCATCCACTTCCAGGCCGCTGTCGTCGGCCAGGGTGAGCAGGCCGGTGTGCTGGAAAACGGTTCTGGCTTTCTGAAGGGCATTCTCGGCAAAGCTCTGGCCGGTTTCCGCTACCTCACCAATCTCAGGAAAATCCGCCAGGGACAGGATTCGCACCGGCAGATCTGAAAAGATAGCCCGAATCTCCTCCAGCTTGTGCAGATTCCGGGTGGCAATGACGATGGTGGGTGGGGTTGTCCGGTCCGATCTGGTCGACTTCCGATGGGGCATGGTTACGGCGCTCTGTGCAACAGGTCGAAATAGCTGTGAGTCTGCGGTTCGCCCAGCAGGGGAGACAGGTCTGCCAGCAATTCGTCCAGATTTTTGCGCGCCTGCCTTTCGCTGACCTCCGGCGAAACCACCGATTCGAATTCAACAAACCAGCCCAGCCCGCGCACATTGTCGATGTGAATGCGCACGTTCCGAAACCAGTACAGCTCCCGCCACTTTTCCACTTTGCCCAGAACCCCGTAACGGTGCTGGAGTTCGGCCAGCGTTCGGCGGGGAGAATCCACCGGCGTGAGGGTGAACTGGCTGGGACGGGGACGCGCCTGATCGGTGCGAAAGTAGTGAATGAGGCAGGGTGGTTTTTCTTCTTCGATGCGCAGTTTCAGCCGGCCCTCCGGTACATCGAAAAAAATGTCCTGCTGGTGGTGGATGTAGGCATAGCTTACCCCGGCAAGCCGGCGCAGTTTTGCCTTGAAGGTGCGCACATCGGGCAACTGATATTTGATTTCGATGTTTTTGCGTGGCTCAGGTTTTTGGCCAGGCGCAGGTTCACTGTGCGTCATTCCCATGGGCAACCGGGCGATTTAATGGTAAACAATTCTGTCCCTCGACAAAAATTAAGCACCAGGTGCCAAACAAAGAACCGGTGGATTCAATTTTAGCCCCGCTTATTCCTCGCTCCCGGGGTAATACTGGTTCAAAAAGCGGTCGAAATTTTTCTGAGTGAAGATGTCAATCGCCTTTCGGGCAGCTTCCTGCACACGACTGTCCTCGTGCAGGCTGAACCGCTGGAGAATGTCGCCCAGGTTTTCGGTTTGATTCATATTGGCCAGCGTCATCAGGACGTAGCTGAGCACTTCCGGATCCGGGTGATCGAGCAGGGCCTCGAGCTTGCGAGCAAGGTGTTGGGAATGGGAAGAAAAACAGGAGCTGACCGCTTCCATGAGTAGCGCCTTGGGGGTGTCCGGTTCCAGCATGGAAGAGAGCTCTTCCTCCCAGTACTGGGGAAATTTGCCCATGGCGTGCAGCGCAACCAGCCGGGAGGATTGCTGCTCGTCCCGGAAAAACCGGCGGATCCACTCCTGAACCTCGGGCAGGTGCCCCAGGTAGGCCAGGGCAGCCAGGGCCATCTGCTGCAACGCCAGATCGCTGCGGTCGTCGTTCATGATGGTAAACAGGATGTACTTGAGGCGCTCGAAATGTTCGCGGAACGAGCCTTCCTGTAATTCGGTCCATTCCTCCAGCTGGTCGAAGTCCCCGGAAGCACCGGCCGGATTTTCCAATCCCTGCTCCACGGCTTCCCGTACCACATCCTGCAGGCTCTGCAGGGCCGCCTTGCGTACTCCTACACTGGTGTCGTTCTCGGCCAGGTCCAGCAGCAGATCGATGATCTGTGGTTCAAACAGGCACCCTTCGGCGGCCAGGGCTGCACCCCCGCGAACCCGATCGTCCAGCGCCTGCAATTGCTGGCGAATAAAATCCACTTCCTCGGCCGAATATTCGCCCCGGGTACGAATTTCGGAAAGCTTTTGCAGAATGAATTTCCATTCTTGATCTTCGCTGAAAAACTGATTCATGGAGCCCCTCTATCCTGACAAATGGTTTGTTGGCTGGGCTTTTGTTTACCCAATGGTTCTCAGTGCTTGCTTACCCGCAGTTTCGGGAATGGTTCCCCGGATTGTGAATCGGGGCGGGCAGGTCTGGCCAGAGGCCCTGCTAATATGGGTTGAATGGCGTGTTTCGTCTGGAATTCAATGGTCCATCTCCACGTGATCCACAATCCCTATGATCACAGAGCGGACCGGTGCCCCGGCCTGGCCGGTCAACTGGCGCGCCGAATTGCCTTCGTCAATGACCAGCACGGTCTGGCCCACCCCGGCATCCACCGCATCGATGGCGATCAGATACTTGCCGGTGGGTTGCCGCTCTCCGTCCAGTACATCCACCACCAGCAATTTTCGCCCATCGTAGAAGGGATGGTTGATGGTGGAGTAAATTTCGCCCCGGACTTTGGCAAGAATCATGGCTCCTCCGAGAGGTGAAGGCCATCCACAATACCGATAATGGTGTGGTCCACCGGCACGAACCAGGTTTCCAGGGCCAGCGCCGCTTCCCGGCCGCCTTCGTAATAGACCAGCTCACCGGGCCCTGCCATTCGGGTGGCATCGGCCGCGACCAGCGGGGTACCCTGCGGTTGCTGGTCGGGGTTCAACGGCTGTACCAGCAGCAGGGGCACCCCCTCGAGCCCCTGGTACACCACACAGGGGGTAACCGTGCCGATCACTTTACCCAGTAACATCGCTTTCCCCATCCGGTAACTGGGTTTCCGGTGCCTGAGCAAAACGCAGGCCGGCGTCGATTTGCCGGGCCATGCCTTCATGAATTCTGGGGATAATCTGGGTACAGGCGGTCACGTTTTTTCGATTGGCCAGAGCACAGGCCAGTTCGATGGCTGCCTGCACATCCTCAACCCGCCCGTTGAAGAGCACATACCCTTTTCCCCCGAATCCATCGCCCAGGCGCAGGCTTAAAATCTCCACCTGTGCCCCTTTGATGGCCACGTCGGCTGCTTCCACGGTGGTGGCAATGGAAGGGGTTTCCAGAATGCCGACAGCCTCCTCGCTCACCGGGATGGAATGGCCCAGGAGCACTTCCACCACCCGATGGTGCACATCGGGCAGGTCCAGGCAGTCCAGCAGGGCGGTGCCGGCCAGCCGAACGCCCTCCTGAAAGGCTTCTTCCACGGAGGCTACCGTCCCTCCCACCAGAACCAGAAATTTGCCATGACTCACGGTTCCGCTTCGAAGTACCTGAATCGGCGCCTTCTTGGCCATGCCGTCGCCCACACGAATGCCATCGGCAATGTTGTTCAATTCCAGTAGAGCAATTGCAGGGTAAGCTTTCATGATGTCCACCGGCATGCAATGGCTTGTTGTCGGTTGCAAAATTTAAGGTGCATCCCGCCCACCGTTTTGTGTTGTTTCATCGGGTTAAAAAGTTCATACAATGCGAAAATAATCGACCAGTGTGCAGCGCCGGATTCGGCTGAAGCTGCGCGGACTGGTCAGGCCCTCGCCGGTGGGACTGGCGATGGAAAAGGAGCAATAGCCCTCGCCCCCGTAACCCAGGCCGGCCAGGCTGGGGCCGTTTTTCACGAAAATGCTGCAATCGCATTCCCGGGCCATCCGACTTAGTTTCTCGATGTTTTTGGAATGCATCACGGCTGTGTGGCGGAAACCATGCTCGGCTTCCAGAGCCAGGTCGATTCCCTCGTCCACATTTTGCACCCGCACAATGGGCAGGATGGGCATCATCTGTTCGGACCAGACCAGCGGGTGGTTCACATCCACTTCCGCAATGGCCAGTCGAACGCTGTCCGGCACGCTGATGCCGATTTCGGACAAAAACACGCTGGGGTTTTTCCCGATGAAGGCTTTATTCATGACGCCGGGTTTGCGTGGGCCCCGCAGCTTTTCGAAGATCACCCGCTCCAGCTGGCGCAGTTGAACCGGATTGAGCAGAATGCAGCCGTTGGCCTGCATGGCCCGGATGAGCTTGTCGGCCATGGTGTGGACCACAAACACTTCCTTTTCGTCGGTGCAGATGATGTTGTTGTCCATGGAGGCGCCCAGGACGATGTCGCGGGCGGCCTTGTCGATATCGGCAGTTTCGTCCACCACAACCGGTGGGTTGCCCGGTCCGGCGCAGATGGCGCGCTTGCCGCTTTTCATCGCCTCCCGCACCACCCCGATGCCGCCGGTTACCACCAGCAGGCGCACGCCTTTGTGCCGCATCAGCTCCTGGGCACTCTCGATGGTCGGATCGGCTACCGCCGTCACCAGATTGGGCGGACCACCCGCCTTCACAATGGCCCGGTTGAGCAGCCGCACATTCAATTTGGAGACCTCTCTGGCGTTGGGATGTACATTAAACACCACCGCGTTACCGGCAGCCACCATGCCGATGGTGTTGCAGATGATGGTGGAGGTCGGGTTGGTGGTAGGGGTAACGGCGCCGATCACCCCATAGGGAGCCAATTCCACCAGGGTCAGCCCGTGATCGCCGGACCAGGCGGTGGCGGTCAGGTCCTCGGTCCCGGGGGTTTTCTCGGTCACCAGTTTATTTTTCAGGATTTTGTCTTCCGGGCGGCCCAGACCGGTTTCGGCGTGGGCTTCCCGGGCCAGTCGCTCGGCATTGGCCATCATCTCTTCCCGGATGCTGGCAATGATCCGGTTGCGCTGTTCCAGGCTCAGGGCCATCAGTCGGCGCTGGGCCTCGGCGGCCGCGGCCACCGCCTCGTCCACGGTAGCAAAGATGCCCTCGCCCAGCTGTTCGGGGGTTACCCCCTGGCCGGCGGGCTGCACCGACGGGGCACCGGCGCTGAGCTTTTCGGCCACTCGCCGGGCAATTTGCTGAATCTGTTCCTCAGTGAGTTGCATGGCAACTTTCCCGATTAAATGAAAGATTAATCATTTACGCCTTTTTTGTACTTGATCTGGCCACCCACTTCCCAGTTATCCACAATGGCCATAATCACCGCATCGCAGGGACGGTCCTTGGTCAGGATGGTTTGCCGGGCCGAGCTGCCGGTGGCGTACAAAATCATTTCCCCGGGACCTGCTCCCACGGCATCCACCGCCACCACAGGATTGCCCTGCGCCTGACCTTCGGGATTAACCGGCTGAACCAGCAAAAACTTCAATCCCCCCATCTGAGGATCTTTGCGGGTGGAGACAACCGTGCCGATGACTCGGGCTAAATTCATGACCCCTCCAAATGTCAACATTCCACACGATTCGCCGGCGGCCTGCCACAGTTGGCTTGCCACAGTTTGAGGTCGGGCTAACGCGCGGCCGAATTCAGGCCAGAGGCCCGACCACTGTTGAGCGCCCAGAACTGATTGGTCAGCCGCCTGCCGGAAGAATCGGGTGTGCCCCTGCAGGGGGCGGTTATTTTTTCTTGCTTTCCGTTCTGGCCTGGTCCTGGCGGCCCAGCGGCAGCACCAGATCCACATTGACGTGGGGCCGGGCGATGATATGGACGGCAACCAGCTCGCCGACCTTGGAAGCAGCAGCCTGTCCGGCCTCGCAGGCGGCCCGGACGGCAGCCACATCCCCGCGAATAATGGCCGTCACGTAGCCCCCGCCGGTTTTTTCGTAGCTCACCAGCTCCACTTTAGCCGCTTTGACCATGGCATCGGCTGCTTCTACCATGGCGGGAAAACTGCGCGTTTCGATCATACCAAGTGCTTCTGCCATCGAGACGTCTCCTTGTTTTGGTTAAATAGCGCCAATAAGATTGTTTATTTCCGTTTTTCACGTCCGCTGATGCCCAGAATAGCCTTTTCGGCGGCGGGCCGGGCCACATCAATGTCCCGTTCTTCTCCACCCAGGTACACCCGGCCGAAACTGCCGAACGCCCGCACTTCCAGGATGTTGATGTTGGCCGCCTTTTCGGCTTCGTTGGCAGCCAGGGCGGCGTAGGCGGCCGGTTCCACTTCCATGACGTAAAGGGTCTGGCCGGCAATAATCATGTTGCCGTGGCGCATGCGATTGATCAGCTGGGTCTGGTAGTCGTCGATACGCCGGATGGTCTGACTGGAAAGGATTTTCGGCTTCATGCGGTCCTCGACGCGCAGGTCCAGGGCATCCAGGATGGCCTGACCGGCCTGGCGCACATCGGCCTGAGATTCGGAATGGACTTCCAGCAGGCCGTAAAGGCGTTCCACGATCTGCATGCCCGGCGTCACGTTGGTGGACTTGAGGGCGATGTCGGTAATGCGGTTGATTTCGATGCCCGGGGAGATTTCCACCCACAGCGAGGCCATGCCCGCTACAGGCAGAAAACCCTGAGCCACCGTGCCCAGGAAGGCAGCGTATTGAGGTTGCAACTTATCCAGAATAACAAACGAGCGAAGATCCACCAATTCAGTACTCCTTTCCTGTTCTCAATGGAAGTGTTGATTGGATAACCGGTGTCAGTAATTGGACTCGGTGACCTCTGCGGTTCCCTTCACAATTTGCACGCTGGCGCTGGCGCCGATCCGGGTCGCGCCGGCCTTAATCATCTGCAGGGCATCGGCGTAGCTGCGGATGCCGCCGGAGGCTTTAACGCCCATGCCGGAACCGCGCACCACTTCGGCCATCAGGGCCACATCGTGGGCGGTGGCGCCTCCGGGACCAAACCCGGTGGAGGTTTTCACAAACTCGGCCCGCGCTCGCTTGGCCGTTTCGCAGGCGATGATTTTCTCCTCATCGCTCAGCAGGGCCGTTTCAATGATCACCTTGCAGATGGCCCCGCCGTCGTCGCAGGCTTCCACAACCGAGCGAATGTCCCGGTAAAGCAGCTTCAAATCCCGATCCTTCAGTGCCCCAATGTTGATCACCATGTCGATTTCCCGTGCGCCGTCGCGAATGGCCCGCCGGGCTTCCAGTGCCTTGATTTCCGGGACATGGGTGCCGAGGGGAAACCCGACCACACTACACACTTTGACCGAACTACCCCTGAGCAGGTCCGCCGCCAGGCGCACAAAGGTAGGATTCACGCACACCGAAGCGAACCCGAATTGAAGGGCTTCCTGGCACAATTTTTCCACATCTTTACTGGTGGCATCGGGGCGCAGCAGGGTGTGGTCGATGTATTTGGCAATGTCCTTTGGAACCCCGTGCCCGCCTTCGGTGTAGCTGATTCGCTGAGCCCCGATGTCCAGGAACTGGCGGACCGTGTCGGTGGATTTTTCCGCACATAGCCCCCCGCAATGCCCACCGCAGCAGGTGCAGGCCGGCATTGCAGAACCGCTCGGCAGGCCGCGCTGTTGCAGAATGGCACTGATCTGCTCGGCGATGATCTCCAGGTCTTTTTCGCTTAACGTAGCACTCACGTCAACCCCTGTATTTTCAATTGCTTCTGTTTGTTTCATCTTTTCCTGCGCATTCCGCGGTGCTGCCTGGCTCGGCGGCGGTGAGGGGCTCGGGAGGGCGCTGATGGGTAGCAGGCCCTTCTCAATCTGGTGAATGAGATTGACCCGCCGCCGGTGGCGTTCCTCGGTGCATTCGCGGCTCAGCCACTCGTCCACAATCTGGCGGGCCAGCTGAAAGCCAATCAGACCGCCTCCCAGGGTGAGCACATTGGCGTCGTTGTGTTCCCGGCTGTTACGTGCGGTGGAAATATCGTAGCACATGGCGGCCCGAATGCCGGGTACCTTGTTGGCGGCCATGCAGGAGCCGATGCCCGCGCCGTCCACCATAATGCCGCGCTGGCACTGGCCGCTGGCCACTTTTTGAGCCACCCGGGCGGCAAAAACAGGATAGTCCACCGATTCGGTACTGTGCGTGCCCACATCCACCACCGTATAGCCCTGGGATTGTAGATAGGCCTTCAGTCGCTCTTTTAACTCGAATCCACCATGGTCGGAACCGAGGGCAATGGAAAGGTGTGAAGGGGATTTTCCCGGGTGGGTGCTCATTCAGTTAGTGGCCACTCCTCACCGTTTTTTGCGCTAAATGATTAAAATCGTTAAGGTTGCAAATAATACGACAAAGCACCTGAAAAATCAAGCGCATTCTAAGGGGACAACATGGTGGTGTTTAGGGGGAGGCGGGGAGTTAGCACCAAGAACTGCAAAAATGAAATTTCCCTAGGGCCAGGCCCAGGCCGATGAACAAAATGGTGAGGGCAAACACCATGCGGTTCCAGCGGCCGGAAAGTGGCTCGGCCGAAGGCACCAGGGCAGGAAACACCGAGATAAACAGCGGAATATGCACCGGGAGGAAGTGTATTGTCAGGACCAGGCTGATTCCGAAGTAAAACAGCAGGCCATTTGGCGGCGTCAATCCCCAGCGGGTGCCGAAAGGGCTACGCAGGGACCTGTCCGAAAGCTGGTGGTGGGAAGTTGTGGGCCGCTCCAAGTCCACGGGGGTTCCTCCGATTCGAAAGTCCTCTCTTGAATGGGCAGACCCTGGAACACAAACCCATCTATTTTGCATGGCGTGAACCGGGCTGCCAACCAACTGAAATATCCGGGAGGTTTGTGTCAGGCCTCCCATATCAATCTGGCAAAAGCATAGATTCAATTCTATAAGCCGGCCTACAAAAGCGGGTAAACTTGCTCCTCCTGCAGCCGGCTCACGTCTAAAACCGATAGGTAAAACCGATCAGAAATTTATTGATGCGAATGTCTTCCAGCGTGCCACCAGGGGTGAACGGGTCCTCGGTCAGTTGCTTCCAACTGCCCCGCAGGTAGGCTACATCCAGCCGCACGTAGCGGTCCACATCGAACCCCGCCCCGAAGGTCAGCCAGGTGCGGTCCCGATCGCTACTCACGTTTTTCAGCGGGGAGGGTTCCACTGCGTAGCCGGCGCGCAGCGTGGTGTTCATGTCCCTGAGGCGTAACTCACCCCCCAGCCGATAGGCCAGGGTGGCCCGGTAATCCCGGCGAATAATGTTGTTTTCTTCCAGTAAGGACTCGAAATCGGGGTCGCCCAGCGCGCCCTCGGGAATTTTAAAGCGGGTCTGCCGCCAGTCCCGATAGCGAAAACTGCCGCTCAGCAGCACCAGCTGATTGGTAAAGGAAATACCCCCGTCAAAGTGGAGGGGCGTGCGCACCTTGTATTCAAATTCCCCGCTGCCCAGATCGGACTCATCCACAAAGCCGTCGTCAAAGGCCAGTTGGTCCCGCTGGCTGAACACCTCCTGCACGCGAAAGGTAGTCGGGAGGCCCAGGGCCGCACCGATGCGTACCCCGGGTACCACCGTCATGAGGCCACCCAGTTTCACCGAAAACGCGTCGTAGTCGGCCAGGATGGTCTGGGTGAGGCGATAGCTGTTGTAATCGGCGGGAAACTGGTTGTAAATATTGTCCCGGTCCTCCTGGAAAAATTCCAGCTGGTAGTCGCTGTTTCCGGTCCAGTAGGTGAGGGTAATGCCGGCATTAAAATTGGGCGAGAGGGCCATGCCGGCACCAACGCTCCACTGATTCAGCCCGCCTTCGTCGGAAACCTGTTCTTCCTGAAACACGTTTCTGTCGAACGGATAAAACTGGCTGTTGCCCGAATCGTCTTCCAGGTCAAAGCCAAGCCCATTGCTCTTCTCGTTAAAGCCCTGGAAGAGCAGATTGCTGTCGAAATCTTTTACCCGGTTGTAGCCGGCGCTCAGAACAAAACTGCCCCGGCTGGTGGGTAAAGGAAAGGCGATTCCCACACTCCGCAGGCGGGTGAAATTTTGATCGGTTTCGGTGAGCCGCTGGTTAAAGGTTGCCGCATTGTTAAAATTACGGTGGGACAGCTCACCAAAGAACTGGGTCTGCTGAATGCCCGCCAGACCGGCGGGGTTCCAGTAAATGGCCGAGTAATCGTTGGCCACCGCCGTAAAGGCACCTCCCATGCCCAGCGCTCGGGCATCGAAACCAATCTCGTCCTGGACAATGCGGATGGCATCGAAGGCGCTCTGGCTCTGGCCCACCTGAGGCCAGACCAGGCTCATCAGCCCGATGAAGTAAAGAAGTGTTGTCAATCGTTTCATGCCTCTATCTCCCGTTCTGTCTTACCGATGACTTCTTCGGTGAATGGTGGTTCGTCCGCTGGAATTTTTACCTGCGCTTCTTCGGGAAGAGGATTTTGACCGCACCGACTTTCCTTCTCTTTTGCTCCTGCTGATCTGGCTACCCGCCTTCACCACGGTCTTAAAGACTTTCTTTAGCAATGAGGGGCCATGTTTTTTGGGGCGATGAACCGCTCTGGATTGCACCTTGGGTTCGCTCCGGTGACTGGCAGTGCGCTTGCCCCGGGCGACCGTGCCGGGACGGTGTACCGG
>RFHE01000259.1 GCA_003696445.1 Calditrichota bacterium
GCCGCCCGAAATTTCGAACGGGTTCAGGAATGGCAAAAGGCGATTAATACCTATCAGGTTCTGGTGGAGGAGTACCCGGATTCGAAATATGCCCTGCCCGCCCTGGGTAACATTGCCGAGGATTACAAGGTGATGGAGGATTATGCGAATGCTGCCTACTGGAACGAACAGATCTTCCATCGCTTTCCCGGCACTAAGGAGGCCGAGGATGCACTTTACAACGCCAGCTATTTTTACGAGAAAGCCGAACAGTGGCCGGAAGTGATCCGAGTGAATAATTTGTTTATTGCTACCTATCCCGACAACCCGGAGTCAAAAAACCTCTTTTTCGACAACGCCAAATACTATTTAAAACTGGGTAACCTGGCTCGGGCAAATCAAATTTATCAGGAATTTGCCAATTTGTATCCGGATGATCCACGCACGGTGGAAGCCTTCTATCAACGGGGTAAATATTACTTTGCCCACGACAAGCTGGATTCGGCGGAGGTCGAGTTCAACCGGGCCATTCAAAAAAGCAACGAATTGGCTGCTAAAGGAATGGATCCCAATCTCTATTATGCATCGGAGGCTTATTATCAGTTGGGCGAGATTTTGTTTAAAAAATTTCAGGCGGTGGAGCTGACTTATCCACCGGAGGTGCTTCGGGCCCGATTAAACGAGAAGAGCCGCTTATTGAAGCAGGTGGTGGATGCTTTTACCAAGGTGGTTGAATTTGGCTCTATTCGGAGCTTTCCGGCAATGTACCGCATTGCTCAAGCCTACGAGGAGATGGCCGATGCCATTGCCTTTCAAAAGCTACCGCCCAACTTGACGCCGGAGCAGCGGCTGGTAGAACAGGATCGGGTGTTCAAGGCTAGTGTGCCGGCTTACGACCGTGCGGTTGAAGAATACAAAAATGTGTTGAAAAATTTGCCGGTTCTGGCCGAAAAATTAGGTGTTTCTTTGTCCGATACGGCCCGACTGGCTCAGCCTAAACCGGCACCGGCAACCGATACCACTGTGGCAGTCAAGAAGGTCGTGGAAGAGGATTCCACCCTGCAGGTGGCGGTTAAATGGTACAACAAGACGCGCGAGCGAATTTCTTCCATTCTGTTTACTGTAGCCGAACGTTCGGAGGATTTCATTACTGCCTATCTGCGTTCTCCCAACCCATTCCCCCAGGGGGATATTCGCAACCTGGCTTATCGGGCACGCGTGCTTCGAGAACTGGTGGCGCCTTCGGTTCAAACAACGCTCAATGCCCATCTGAAAAACGTCATGGTGTCCAGAGAACTGGGATTGAAAAATCGGTATGTGACCGAATCCTCGCGTAAGTTGATTCTGGTAAGCAATATCCTGGCCGACCAATACGGCGATTTGTTCTGGTCCGCCAAGGACATTTACCAGCAGACCATTCCGGTTCTGGAAGACCTGATTGAGCGGGGTGAAACCGCCACCACCCCGGATAACATGAATTACTACGATGTTCAGGATAACCTGATTATGGTGGCCATTCGCTTTATGGACGAGTTTGCCGGAACCGCCGAGCAGCAGTACAAAAATACTCTCGATCTGGCCGCCCAGTACGATATTCAAAACGATGCCCGACTGACAACCGAGGAAAAACTGTTTAATTTTGCTTTCGAAGCGGGCAAAACCATGCTGGATTTAAAGACTGCCGCCGAGGAAAAACGAGAGGCCTACGCCGACAAATATGCTCAGACCGACAATCCGTCTTACGATCTGGCCAGCGTGTTCTTTGATGATCAAGCAGTAGAATTGGGTAACAATGCAGAAAATGTGCTGGCCAATGCCTATGATATCGCCAAAGCCAATGAAATAGATAACTTATGGACCAAGCAAATTTTGTCCCTCCTAATAGAGTTGCAGCCGGACAAATACGTCCCAGAACTTCCGATGGAGAAAGTGGCCCTTGCCAGCGATACAACCTGGCGGGCTACAACGGTTTACGAACCCGGTTGGAATCAGCTAAGTTATTCGGACACGGCCTGGAGCAACGCAGTTGCCGTGAATTTGCCACTGGATATGTCCTTCCCCGTTTACGACTCTCTTGGGGTCAATCCAACGGCAATCTGGGTGAGAGAGCTACTGCCTTCCACAGTGCACGAAGGAATGGAACGCGGTGGTCTGGAGCTGAAGGAGATTGGTGGGGATAGCCTGGCCGAAACCTCCGATTCAACAGCCGCAATATCGGGCACGGATACGGCCGCGGTCGATACCGCTTCGCAACCGGTGGTGGCCTTTTTCCGCAAGCGTTGGTTTCTCAGGTCTTCTCCAATTAATGCCGAGCTGGCCATTACTGCAGACCAGAGCTTTCGCCTCTTTATCAACGAACAATACATTGTTGGGCTGGATCAGGTGCAGTACCAGGAAGTGACTCGGGTGCCCTTTGAGGCCATTCGAGAAATTTTAAAATCCGGGGATAATATTATTGCCTGTCGTGTCGAAGATTCAGAAGAACCACATTACGGATTGAGGTTTTACCTGGAGGTGGCTTTGAAGCCTTCGCAACTGGAGGACATCAAACAACAGATTGCCCGTTCCATGCAAATTAATGTCGATCCTGGCAAGCTGGACCGAATGGTTACCCTGAACCGGAATCGAATTGTCCATTGAGGAGGACTGTAAATGCGCATTTCTGTTTTCTTCGTTGTCCTGATTGTTTTCCTTGGGGGTCGCTCACTCCCGGCTCAACAGCAGGGCAGCCCAAGTACACAGCAGCGGCCCGGTAAAGTTATTCAATTGAAAGAATTGAAAATCGACGTCCGCCAGGAACTGCCCACTGTACAAATCCTGGACCGCCGCATTGAAGGGGAATTTGAACAGGTGAAAGTAGCCAAGGACTTTCAAGCGGAGCTCATCGGGCAAACCGAAAAAATTCTGTTTAACCCAATTACCAGCGGCAGGGTCCAACCCATTGAGAATCCAGCCCGACTTTTAGCAAAGAAACGTTTTTGACTTTGCCGCCAAATGGTTGTAACATTGGGAGTCACATTAAGCATTTCTGGCATCGATCACAGGGAAAGAAAACAAGTTCTAAAAGGCCACTTCAATATTTAAGGAGGTTTTGGTTATGGGCACAACGTTCTGGAGAGAGTTCTTCACACAGTTCAAACCAGGCATTGAAGGTGCAGCGTTCATGTGGTTTATTCTGCTGATTCTGGTGGTGGCACTGGCCATTGCCATTGAGCGGATTTATTATGTGTACGTCCGGTCTAACGTTAATGCAGATAAATTTATGATGGAAATCCGGAAGCTGGTTACCGGAGGCAATGTGAAACGAGCCGTTGAATTGTGTGAGCAGGGTAAACAGAAAGCGTTGCCCTATGTGGTATGGCGGGCATTGAAGCGAGTTGCCGAAAGCGAAAATCTTGATTTCCGCAGCATTCAAAATGTTGTGGATGAAGGAACCCTGGAGGTGATTCCCCGCCTTCAAAAACGAACCAACTACCTGTCCATGCTGGCCAACATTGCCACCCTAAGCGGATTGATGGGGACCATTTATGGTCTGATTATTGCCTTTGCTGCAGTCGGTAATCCGGAAATTCCCGAAGATCAAAAAACAGCGGTGCTGGCACGGGGTGTGGCAACGGCCATGAACACCACCATTTTCGGTCTGGCTGTAGCAATTCCTACGCTGATTCTTTACAACATCATCCAAAGTAAAACCAACCAGATCATCGACGAAATGGATGAGCATCTGGTAAAGTTGATTAATTTGATTACCGGTAATCGTTAATATGAATCCACTGCGAGTGGCTTAAAAGAGGGTGGTTTAGCTATGGCATATAAACCTTCTCGTCGGCGCCATCTCGGGTTTCAGGAAATTCCGCTGGACATTCGTCCGGTAATGAACTTGATGGTCGTCCTTATTCCCATTCTTCTATACAGCGCGGAATTTGTAAAGCTGTCCATTCGCGAGTTGAATTTGCCGCCGGCCAGCGGAAAAGGAACCGGACAGGCCGAAGAAAAACCTAAAGAGACCGCCCGGCGATTTCAGTTGACCATTTTTATTCAAAAAAATGGCTTTATGATTGGCAATCAGGCGGGCTACCTGCGCGAGGAAGGTGAGGACCTTAGCCAACCTACCATTCCTTTAAAGGACGATGGCTCCTATGACTACGAAGCCTTGCAGAAAAAGCTGATTGAAATCAAACAGAAAATTCAGGGCAAGGGCTTCGTTGATGAAAAGAGCGCTATCATCTCTGCCGAGGCAGATATTGCTTACAAACACATCATCAAGGTCATGGACTACATTTCCACCTACAGAGATGAAGATGGTACAGTGAAAGAGTTGTTTCCTCAAATTAATATTGGCAGCGTGCTGACTTAAAAATAATCGATTGGGGACGGGCAAATGGCATTTATTCCATCACGAGCCAAAAAACACAAAACGTTCCAAAAAGAGGAACTGAATCTGACCTCAATGATGGATGCCATGACCATCATATTGCTGTTTTTGTTGAAGACTTTTTCTACCCAGGGGCAGATCATTTCGCCAGCCAAGGATTTAAAATTACCTTATTCGCTGAGTACTGCTCATCCGACAAAGGAGCTCACAGTAGCGGTTACCCAGCAAAATATTCTGGTGTCGGACATGCGCATCATGCCGCTGGCCCAGGTAGATCCCAGCTCTAATTTGATTCAACCGTTGTATGCTGAATTGCAGCGCCGGGCTCAGGAGGCCAAGCAAAACGAGACTGTTTATGGAATTCCGTTTACCCATGAAGTCATTATCGAAGCAGACGAAAATATTCCCTTTGATTTGTTGGTGAAGGTATTGTACACCTGTGGACAATCCGAATACAATAAGTTGAGATTGCTTGCCATACGCGAGCGTTAGGGACAGAGGGATTAAGGACTCTTAAGGCTTAGGGGAAGCAACCATGGTAGAATCGCGCCCAGGCCCTCCGGGAACGGCGGGCTTTCGTCTGGCTGGTTTTCCCAAGGAATTTGAGCGTAATTTCTGGGAAGAATTCGATAAACGTTATTACACCATTTTGTTTGTAACTTGGCTCATCGCCTTTTCATTCGCTTTTATCATGGCCAATCGGGAATGGGAACTCAGTCAGGAAGAGCTTGCCAAAATTAAGCACAAGGTTATCCAGCGTGTTTATGGGACTGAAATTTTAATTCCTGAACCCAAAGTGGAAGAATTGGAAACCACCCTTGGTGAGAGTGCTCCCGCAGAAGAAGAAAAACCGAAAGAGGAACTCGGACAAAAGGGTCAGAAACTGGTTAAGGAATCGGCGCTGGATCGGCAGAGGAGGCTTCGTCAGGCCCGAGGCAACGTCGGGAAACGGGTGCGGGAAATGGAGCAAGAAGTATCCAACGTGGGATTGTTGGGGATTGTCACTGCTGCCGGTGGTACAGGTGCCGGTTCGGTGGATTATGCTGATGTGTTGGGAGAGGGTGGTGGAACCACCGATTTGGGCAAAATAGTTGAAGGAACCACCGGAATTGCCGTTGCCTCCGCGCCGGGAGAAAGAACCCGAGTAGCACGCGGCGGCGGTTATCGTGGTGCCGGCGAAGGCGAAGGCATCGATGCCCTCATTGAGGGAGGTACGGTAGGGGGTGGGGCAACCTCCTTACAACGCCGCGGCGAGATTGAAATTGCCGAGGACTTGCAGGTTACTGGATCAGGGGCTGGTGCAGGCGGTCGCGATGCCCAGAGCTTGCTCACCATCATCAATAAAAACAAAACTGCCATCGAATATTGTTATCAGCGTTTTTTAAAATTGAATCCCAGTTTGAGCGGACGGATCGACCTGGAGTTGGAGATCGATCCCAATGGGCGCGTCGTGCAGGTTCGTGTGCTTCGCTCTACGGTTCCCGACAAAAAACTGGAAGCTTGTATTGTTCGAGCGGTTAAGCGATGGCGCAACTTCGGTAAAATCGATCCCTCCCTGGGTAACGTTCGCACGCGGTTGCCCATCATATTTTAACGGCAATAAGATAGGCGACTTTTCCAGAGGCCGAACGCCCGGTGTGTTCGGCCTTTCTATTTAAGCTGGTCCTTTGGCCTACCGCTCAGCCAGGTGAACATCGCTTCAGCCTAAAATTTAATTTTGTTTCCTTGAGCACACTTGAACTATATTTTTCGGCCCAATTTGCAAGGAATGAAAACGAACGGGGTGTTCTGTGCAATTGAAAAGAACCCATCATTGTGGTGAGCTCAATCGCGCTCACGTTGGCCAGAAAGTGGTACTAAATGGTTGGGTGGATAGCTGGCGCGATCACGGCGGGGTGATTTTTATCGACATACGGGATCGATACGGGAAGACGCAAATTGTGTTTTCGCCAGAGAATAAAACCCTTTATCAGCAGGCCAGAAAATTGCGTTCCGAATATGTGATTGCCGTAGCTGGTGAGGTCCGGCGGAGACCGGAGCAGGCGATCAATCCTGCAATTTTAACCGGCGAAGTTGAGGTGGCGGCAACCGAGCTGGAAGTGCTCAATACCAGCAAGACCACTCCTTTTGAAATCAAGGATTTTGTGAATGTAAGCGAGGATTTACGCCTGCGCTATCGCTATCTGGATTTGCGCAGGCCCTCCCTACAAAAACATTTGCTACTGCGCCATCGGGCAGCTCAGGCTACCCGCGCCTATTTTAACCGCCAGGGTTTTGTGGAAATTGAAACCCCCTTTCTCACCAAGAGCACCCCGGAAGGGGCCAGGGATTTTCTGGTGCCCTCGCGGCTTCACCCGGGCAAATTTTACGCCCTGCCCCAATCCCCGCAAACTTACAAACAAATTTTGATGGTCGCTGGGTTCGATAAGTATTATCAAATTGTGCGCTGTTTTCGCGATGAGGATTTGCGACGGGATCGCCAGCCCGAATTTACTCAGATCGATATTGAAATGACCTTTGTCGATGAAGAGGATGTACTTTCGATGATGGAAGGTTTCATGCAGTTCTTATTGGCCGAGGTTGGAGGGCTCGAAGTCAAGATTCCCTTTCCACGGCTAAGCTACGCCGAGGCCATGGCTAAATACGGAACGGACAAGCCCGATACCCGCTTTGGTTATTTTCTGAACAACGTCACCGATGTGTTCCTGAACTCTCCGTTTCAGGTCTTCCAACGCATTGCCGGAACAAAGGGCTATGTGGGTGCCGTGGTTTTTCCAGAAGCCGTCCAATTCAGCCGCAAACAAATCGAAGCGCTCAATGCCTACGTCAGGCAGTTGGGTGGGCATGGGGTGGCCCATGTAAAATATTTACACAACCAATGGGAAGGGGGGATTGCCAAATTCCTATCTGCGGAAAACCAGAGAGCTTTGGAGAGCCGATTAAAATTGGAGGAGGATGCTTTAGTTTTATTTGTTGCCGACGAGGATGTGGAAAGAGCACAGGGTCTGCTGGGGGCGCTTCGTTTGCACTTGGCAGAAAAGTTGCAATTAATCGACACCAGTCGCATTGAATTGCTTTGGATTGTTGACTTTCCGTTATTGGAATACAGTGAGGAGGAAGGCCGCTATGTGGCCCGCCATCATCCGTTTACATCGCCTAAGCTCAGCGATCTGGCTTTGCTGGATACTGCTCCAGAAAAAGCGCGTGCCCGAGCCTACGACCTAATTTTTAATGGCAACGAGATAGCGGGAGGCAGTATTCGAATTCACCGGAAAGATTTGCAAGAGAAAGTCTTCCAAATTCTCCGCCTCGGTCCTCAAGAAGCGGAACAAAAATTCGGTTTCTTACTGGAAGCATTTGAATACGGTGCACCACCCCATGGGGGTATTGCTTTCGGATTCGACCGGCTGGTGATGTTGCTTGCCGGGGCAGAATCCATCCGAGATGTCATTGCTTTCCCCAAAACGGCAAGTGGGGTTGGTCTGATGGAAGGAACCCCTTCCGAAGTGGATCCCAAACAACTTGAAGAGTTAAAGATCAAGCCGGTACGTACTTGAAACCTTTTAATTGTCTTGACAAAAATACATGGCAGTAGTAATTTCTTAAAAAATTATGCGATTAAAGCAGAGGAGGCTCAGCATGGCTGTGTGGAAACGATTGACAACAGGACTTGTCGCATTGGTGATTGCCGGTTCCTTTTTAGTTTCTACAGGCTGTACCCGTCATCCCAATGAGGAACAAATCCGCGTGATGGAAGAAGCACGTGCGGCGGCGCTGGCTGCTGAAAAAAAACTGGACGAGACCCGACAGAAGTGCGATCAGCTGGACAAACAACTGCAGGGCAAAAAGGCGGAACTGGAAAAAGCTAAAAAAGAACGGGAGTTGGTTAAATCTCGACTCGAAAACTGGTCTGGCGAATAATTGCAGGTGAGGAGGCAAATGCCATGAAAGCAACGATGTTTAAAATGATCATTGGAATGCTGGTGGTTATGACGGCTGCCGGGTTTGCCCAGCAAAGTTATGATTACAAAACAATGAAAATGGATGAGTACCGGGCTGAATTAGCCAAATGGCAAAAACGCGAGGCCGATGCCAAAGCAGCCATTGCTGAGCAGGAAGCCCGCTGCGAAAAGATCCGCCAGGAAATTGCACAAACCGAACAGGAAACTAATGCCGTCTGGGATGAAATTTACGCTCTATTGGAAACCGATGCCAACGGCTACAAGGACTACATTACTCAGTTACACAACCTGGAAAACGAGGTTTCTGGTTTTGCAGCCCTGTCTCCGGAAGACATTTACACCCGCAAAGATGAGCTGGATAATTACAAAAACCGCCTTGCGGAAATGAAAAAGGATAAGCGTAGCCTTACTTCGGAGGCTTCTGGTATCATTCAACGCATCGAAAACATGCTGGCCCAAGCCGAACAAAAAGCCAAACCGGCCGCTGCCGGGCGATACGAAGTACAGCGAGGTGACTACTTGTGGAAAATTGCGAAGAGCCCGGATGTTTATGGCGATCCCTATGCCTGGATCCGGATTTACACGGCTAACCGCGATCAGATTAAAAATCCGGATTTAATCTATCCCAAGCAGGTGTTCCGAATTCCTAGAATGGCCGGCCCCAACGAGTATTGGGTGCAGCGCGGCGATTACCTCTACAAGATTGCTGGTTTGCCTAACGTGTATGGGAATCCTTTCCAATGGCAGCGGCTCTACGAAGCGAACAAGGACGTTATTTCAGACCCAAATCTGATTTATCCGCACATGATTCTGGTTGTGCCTAAATAAAAAGGTGTGTAGCTCCTTGAAACTAATTTGCGCTGAATAGCATATACAGAGGGCTTCTGAACCACTCAGAAGCCCTTTTGTTTTTTATCCCGATCATCAAGTTCACAAAGGAGGCAATGAAACAAGCTGTTGTGCAAACCGAAGAACGATTATTTGTGGTGGATAAAGTAGAACCGCTGTTGTTGTATGGGCTGGGAGATGCACATTTAAAACTGCTGGAGAAGCACTTCCCGGTACAGCTGATTGCGCGTGGGAATCAAATTAAAATAGTGGGTGCAACTCAGGCGGTGAACCAGGTGGAAAATGTGCTCAGCGAACTGGTGTTTATTGCCAGCAAAAACCGGGCACTCTCTACCGAAGATGTAGAAACGGTGATTCATATCGTCCGGGCTGAGTCGGGTGTAAGCCCGGCCGAATCCAGCACAGCCAAATCCTCGGTGCATACCCGAGAGGAGCTGGAAGAGGTTATTCTTTTTACCAAACGCGGCTATGTAAAGCCCCGCACGCAGGGCCAACGGAAAATTGTCCAGGCTGTGCGGGAGAACGACATTGTGGTAGTGATTGGGCCTGCAGGTACCGGAAAAACCTACCTGGCAGTGGCCATGGCCGTGGCAGCTCTGAAAAACAAAGAGGTAAACAAAATCGTCCTGGCTCGTCCAGCGGTGGAGGCTGGCGAAAGCTTAGGCTTTTTGCCCGGGGACTACCGGGAAAAAATCGACCCCTATTTGCGGCCTCTTTACGATGCCTTGGAAGAAATGCTACCCAGGGAATTGTTGCGCAAATATATGGAACAGGGTGTCATCGAGGTGATCCCGTTGGCTTACATGCGCGGCCGCACCCTCAACAATGCTTTTGTTATTCTGGATGAAGCTCAAAATGCCACCTCGTTACAGATGAAAATGTTCCTCACTAGGTTAGGTGTAAATTCCAAAGCAGTTATTAATGGCGATATCACTCAAATCGATCTGCCCGAGGTCGCCCGTTCCGGTCTGGTGGAAGTTCAAAGCATTTTAAAAGGCGTCGAGGGCATCCGTTTTGTATATTTAGACCGTTCCGACGTCGTCCGCCACCGTTTGGTGAGGGACATTATTCATGCGTACGACAATTTTAAACGACAAGAGGGAAAGGAGTAGTCATGCCGGGATTGCGTGAAGCAGTCATTGTGTCGGCGGTAAGAACCCCCATCGGCAGTTTTGGAGGAAGTCTGGCATCCTTAAGGGCCCCGGAGCTGGGCAGCATTGTGATTAAAGAGGCCCTCAATCGTGCAGGCGTCGGCCCAGAGCAGGTGGATGAAGTGATCATGGGTAATGTGCTTACCGCAGGGGTAGGACAGGCGCCGGCGCGGCAGGCAGCCATTTTTGCCGGTTTGCCCAAAAAAGTAGGCTGTATGACCATTAACAAAGTCTGTGGCTCAGGTCTAAAAGCAGTAATGCTGGCTAGCCAGGCCATTCAACTTGGCGATGCAGACATTGTGGTAGCCGGCGGGATGGAAAGCATGAGCAATGCGCCTTATTTGATCGAAAAAGCGCGCTTCGGCTACCGTATGGGCCATGGACAACTGGTGGACAGCATGATTCGTGATGGGCTATGGGATGTGTACAACAATTTTCACATGGGCAATGCAGCGGAATTATGTGCTCGAGAGTGCCAGATTCCCCGGGAAGCCCAGGATGAATTTGCCGTGCTGAGTTACAAGCGAGCCTTAGAGGCCATCGAAAAAGGCTACTTTAACGACGAGATTGTCCCGGTGACGGTTAAAAGCAAAAAGCAAGAAGTGGTGGTAACTGAAGACGATGAACCCCGCCGGGCAAAATTTGACAAGATTCCTACCCTAAGGCCGGCTTTTGACCCCGAGGGCACCGTCACGGCAGCCAATGCCTCCAAGATCAACGATGGTGCCTCCGCCCTGGTGGTGATGGGGGCGGACGTGGCCGAAAAATTAGGACTGCACCCGCTCGCCCGAATCGTCAGCTACTCCTCGGCAGCCAAAGATCCCGAGTGGTTTACCACAGCGCCGGCTGATGCCATGGAAAAACTCTTTCAGCGAACCGGCTTGAGCAAGGAGGACATTGATTTGTTTGAAATTAACGAAGCCTTTGCTGTGGTCACCCTGGCGGTTAATAAACTGCTTGGTTTACCGGTAGAAAAGGTGAACATTGCCGGGGGCGCGGTCGCTCTGGGGCATCCAATTGGAGCCAGTGGTGCAAGAATCCTGACCACCCTACTTTACAATCTAAAACGTACCGGGGGTAAGCGCGGCATGGCTTCCATTTGCATCGGTGGGGGCGAAGCCGTGGCTTTGGTCGTGGAAATGCTGTGAAAATGTTTTCCAAATTTTTACATTTTCTTGTTATATTGCGCCATTGTTTTACTGTTTAGTCTGTTTTTCTTTAATTTTAAAGTTAGGAACCTGAACGAATTCGGGCAGTTTGACCTGGCTCACATTCAGATTGATATGAACGCGATAAACTTAATGGACATAAATTCTATGCCAAAGGAAAGTGTTTTAAAGGACTCAGAGATGCTGTTCCGCCGGCGTGCCCGAATTCTTGCTTTGCAGGTTCTTTTTGCCAACGAATTTTTGAATGAACCTATAGAGCAGGTGTTACACCGCATTGGTGAAAGCCTGGAAACAGAAATCCCTGATTTTACCCGCCAACTGGTAGAGACGGCCACCCGCCATAGCTGTGGCCTAAACCTATTAATTAAATCGCACCTGCGAAACTGGGACTTCGAGCGTATCCCCCTTTTAGACCGCTTAATCATCAAGATCGCTCTTTGCGAAATGCTTTATTTCCCAGACATCCCCCCACAGGTGTCGATCAACGAAGCGCTGGAAATCAGTAAGCAATTCAGTAACGAAAAAAGTAAGCGGTTTATTAACGGGATCTTAGACTCTATTTTCAAGGAGTTGCTGGCCGCGGGAAAGCTCAAAAAAACCGTTGCAGAAACAACGAGGGGCACGCCTGGACAGTCCTCATCCAAGAATGCGCTTCGTGAATGATTGCCATCATTTCGGACATCCATGCCAATTTGGAGGCATTGCAAACCGTTCTCTCCCATATCGATGGGTTGGGCATTCATCCCATCTATTGCCTGGGCGACGTGGTTGGCTATGGCCCGCGGCCCAATGAGTGTGTGGATCTGGTTCAACAGCGTTGCCAATTTACCCTGATGGGCAACCACGATTTTGCAGCCATTGGGAAAGCAGACATTGCCTACTTCAACCGTTATGCCCAGGAGGCTATTCTTTGGACGATCAATCGGCTTACCCCCGAGCGGAAAGCATTTCTGGAATCGTTGCCCTTTACTCGGGTGGAAGAACCTGTTCTGTACGCGCACAGCACACCCATCAATCCGGAAGAGTGGAACTACATTCTTTCCGAACGCGAAGCCCTTTATTACCTGGACCGAGTGTCCCAGCGGGTCATTTTTATCGGCCACTCGCACATTCCGGTCGTGTTCTCCGAAAAAGAACAACCTTTTTACCAGGAAGAGCCTTTTCGGCTGGACCTCGAGAACAATCGTTATGTGATCAACGTGGGGAGCGTCGGCCAGCCCCGGGACGGCGACCCGAGAGCCTGTCTGGTACTTTTTGATCCCGACCAGGCGACCGTGCAATATGTTCGGCTGCATTACAATGTGGAAAAGACGGCTCAGGAAATCCTCGATGCTAAGTTGCCGGCATTTTTAGCCCTCCGGCTTAAATCGGGCCACTGAGTTGTAAAACAGTTGCCTGACCCCTGAAAAAGATTTTGGAAATTTTTCCCCCCTCAACTAACTTGAAAATTGAGTCAAATTGATCAACCGCCACCTGCGGGGCCCTGTGGTGGGCAAGGGCTTTTTTGCTGGGGAGCGAACTTTCTGGAGACGGTTGAGTTAGATTCGTTGAACAATTTCAGGCATCTCTAAAAAACAGGTGATACGACCATGATCAGTGGTTTTCTGAAGAAAATTATTGGTGATCGAAACGAGCGAGAGATCCGAAAGCTCTGGCCTATCGTTCATCAGATTAACCAACATTTTGAGGAATTCAAAAAACTAAGCGACGCTGAGCTTCGGGCAAAAACCGACGAATTTAAACAGCGGTTGGCCGAAGGAGAAACCCTGGACGACCTTTTGCCCGAAGCCTATGCTGTCGTCAAAGAAGCCTGCCGTCGTCATGTGGGCAAACGGTGGATGGTGACCGGCAGGGAAATTGAATGGGACATGGTGCCCTTTGATGTGCAGCTGCTCGGGGCCATTGTGTTGCATCAGGGCAAAATTGCCGAAATGGCAACTGGAGAAGGAAAAACCCTGGTGGCGACTATGCCGCTTTACCTGAATGCACTGGAAGGCAAAGGTGCCCACCTGGTGACGGTAAACGATTATCTGGCCCAGCGCGACGCCGAATGGATGGGCAAAATCTTCGAATTCCTGGGGCTGCGAGTAGGAGTCATTCTTAACAACATGGACTCCAAACAACGTCGAGCCGCCTACGAGAGCGACATTACCTACGGAACCAATAATGAATTCGGTTTCGACTACCTGCGAGATAACATGGCTGTCGATCCCGATGATATCGTGCAGGTAAAAGGGCACAACTATGCCATCATCGATGAAGTGGACAGTGTTCTGATTGACGAAGCGCGCACGCCGTTGATCATTTCCGGGCCCGTGGAGCACGATACCCACGTGTACGATGAAGTGAAGCCTATGGTAGAGCGCCTGGTTAAAATTCAAACCCGCTATGTCAATTCGTTAATTGCCGAGGCAGAACGTTTGTTGGAAGAGGGCAAAACCTCCGAAGCCGGAGTAAAATTGCTGATTGCCCAGCGAGGCGCCCCGAAAAACAAACGCTTACTCAAGCTTTACCAGGAGCCTGGCATTCAGAAATTGGTTTACGACATCGAAAGCGCCTTTATGCGCGACAAAAAAATGCACGAACTGGACGAAGAGCTCTATTACACCATTGATGAAAAACGCAATGTCATCGACATAACCGAAAAAGGTCGCCAGGAGCTCTCGCCCCGAAATCCGGAAGAGTTTGTGCTCCCGGACCTGGTGGAAGAATTCAGCCGAATTGAAGAAGATAGCTCCCTCTCTCCGGAGGAAAAGGCGGAAGCAAAGAACAAAATTCAGCTGGAATACGCGCGGAAAAATGAGAAGATCCACAACATCACTCAGTTGCTGAAGGCCTATTCTTTGTTTGAGAAGGATGTGGATTACGTAGTATCCGACGGCAAAGTGCTGATTGTGGACGAGTTTACCGGGCGCATTTTACACGGCCGGCGTTACAGCGATGGGCTGCATCAAGCCCTGGAAGCCAAAGAAGGGGTGAAAATCGCCCGGGAAACGCAAACCCTGGCCACCATTACCCTGCAAAACTATTTCCGGCTCTATAACAAACTGGCTGGGATGACTGGTACCGCTGAAACCGAAGCCCAGGAGTTTTGGGATATCTACAAGCTGGAAGTGGTGGTCATTCCTACCAACAAACCCATCCGCCGAATCGACCATCAGGACGTGATTTATCGCACCAAGCGGGAAAAATTCAATGCCGTGATCGATGAGGTAGAGCGGCTCCATCGAGCCGGGTTACCGGTGTTGGTGGGTACCATTTCGGTGGAAACTTCTGAAACGCTGAGCCGAATGCTGAAGCGCCGGAAGATTCCTCACCACGTTTTGAACGCCAAGTATCACAAGCAGGAGGCCGAAATTGTGGCCAAAGCCGGTCAAGCGGGGGCAGTAACCATTGCAACCAACATGGCTGGCCGCGGTACCGACATTAAGCTGGGACCGGGGGTTATTCGCTGCCAGCGCTCCTGTCCCCGGTTCGGCGAGGACCGGGTGCCGGCACCCGAAGGGCTGAGCTATGAACCCTGCTCCGACGATACCCCCTGTGGGTTACACATCATCGGTACCGAAAGGCACGAAGCCCGCCGCATCGACCGCCAGCTGCGGGGTCGAGCCGGACGGCAGGGTGACCCAGGAGCCAGCCGTTTCTTCCTGAGTTTGGAAGATGACTTGATGCGCCTGTTTGGCTCGGACCGGGTCATTAAAATCATGGATCGCCTGGGAGCCCAAGAAGGCGAGATGATTACCCATCCCATGGTTACGCGGGCCATCGAGCGGGCTCAGAAGCGTGTTGAGATGCAAAATTTTAGTATTCGAAAGCACCTGCTCGAATACGACGATGTAATGAACCGCCAGCGGGAGGTAATCTACGAACGGCGCCGGCGAGCCCTGCTGGGCGACGACCCGGAAAAGGACATCGACATGATGATGGACGAATACATCGATGCCCTCTTCGAAAAACATGGAGAACCTAAAAAAGGCATCGAACAGTGGGACATCGAGGCGCTGAATAACAGCCTGATCCGAACCCTGCTGGTGGATCTGAATCTCCTGGGCGAACGTCTCTACGAAATGACACCTGATGAGCTCCGGGACTACATCAAGCAGGAGGCTTACAAATCCTACGAATTCAAGAAGAAAAAAGCCGGAGAAAAACTGCTTAAGGATTTCTCCAAATACATTATTCTTCGGGTCATCGACGAAAACTGGAAAGACCACCTCCATGCCATGGACATGCTCAAGGAGGGGATCAGTCTGCGGGCCTATGCCCAGAAAGACCCTCTGATAGAATATAAGCAGGAAGCTTACAACATGTTTCTGGACCTGGTGGATACCATCAATCAGAAGACCCTGGAAGTGCTTTGGACCACCGAATTTGTGGAAATTCCATCGGAACGAAAAGGGGCACCGCCGCGAATGGTGTTGGTTCACAAGGATCCCACCAACATGGGTTTACAGGCTGGGGCTCAACCAAAACCGGCTTCCTCGCCGCAAGCACAGGCGGCCCGTCAGCGTTCCGAAAAGCCACAGCCCATTAAAGTGGCAGCCCGGGTGGGACGAAACGACCCCTGTCCCTGTGGCAGCGGCAAAAAGTACAAGAAGTGCTGTGGTGCCTGATCGTTTTCTCTCCGAGAAACGCCTCCCGGCTGCAATCACGTAGCCGGGTTTTTTCTTTCCCTTCCAGGTTCAATGCAACGAAAGCAAATCCGACACCACCGTTTCCTCCGGGCTGTACATTGCAAGAGAGGGGACGAATGAGGGTGAGTTCCATGTAAATACAGGATTTCAAGGCCAATGTTTTGCTGAAACCCTTGCACTTTGTTGAAAAAAAATGACTGCAAGCACTGCCTTAGCCCAAAACACTAAATGCAAATGTACGCAAATTTATTAATATTGCTTAGTGTTTTGGATAGCCCCGTGCCAACTGACGGTGGCTCCTGCGGTGTTCTCATGCCAGAAATGCGTCGGCGGCGTATTCCTGCTGAAGGAAATCCACCAGTGCACGGGGGTTTTTCCCATTGGCGTAAAACCACCGGCGCTGACGCTGGTAACTAGCACCCTTGGTTAAAATGTTGGACAGGGTTTGCCAATGTTTATTCAGGCCGTGCTTTTCGGCGATGGGTTGCAACATGTTTAGCATGCGTTCAATTTCCTTACGGATAGACACTTCTCCATTGTTCGGGGTGATTAATTGAGCATCAACGCCGTAACGAGCGGCACGCCACTTATTCTGCGAAAGTATCCAGTGTTGCTGGGAAGTGTTTTTGGGGAGAGGTGGAGATGGATTTTCATTTAAAAATTCAATCAAACAAAACACCAGAGAGGCCAGCGCCAAATTTTCTTTTAGCGTAGGCATCAAGTCACAAATGCGGGTTTCGATGGTCCCATAGCGGGCATGGGGACGAATATCCCACCAGATGTCGCGAATGGATTCCACACTTCGTGTTTTGAGCATGAGGCTTAACAAATGGTCAAAAGCTTTCCAGTTAGGCAAAGGAGGGGGTAGGCCGGCATTAGGCAGTGCTTCAAAAATTTTAACCCGGCTGGAGGCCAGTCCGGTATCGAAACCAATCCAGAAGGGGCTGCTGGCCGACAAGGCAATGAGGTGGGGGATATACCGTTTGCTGGCATTGAGCAGGTGAATGACCTTATCAGCGTCGCTCACACCCACGTGAATGTGAAGGCCAAAAATTAAAAATTGGCGCACCGGCCAGCGTATCCGCTTTAACAGCTTCTGGTAACGAAGGGTTTCAGTAATTTTTTGGTGATGCCAGTGGGCAAAGGGGTGCGTGCCGGAAAGCAAAATTTCTGCCCCTTGTTCCCTGGCTACCTCCGCCAGTAGAGACAGTTTCTGCCTTACATCCCCTTCCAGTTCAGGAAGGCTCCTGCAGGTTCGGCTGTTAATCTCTATGGTGCATTGAAATAATTCCCATTTAAACCCTTCCTCTGGCAGTTGAGAAAGGAGTTGAGGAGCCAGCGAAACCAAATCCTTGCTTTTGCGATCGATCAGCTGAACTTCCAGCTCAAGGCCAATGCTTTGGCCAGAAGAAGGACAAAAATGAATGGTCATGGAGTCCTGACATTGCCCCACCCTGAATCGGAGGCGAGGGAAAACGGTTTGGGGTTCTAGTATTTTTTTAGCTCATCGTTCACCATGTTGAGCATAATTGACTTGGCCCGATTAGGCAAAAAGGCACTTTTGAATCCATCCACAATAATCGATTTCAAGTCGTCCAGGTTGAAATTCAGGTGCTTAGCGGCCAGGTAAAACTCTTTGGAGACGGTGGTGTCCGAAATGAGCCGGTTATCGGTATTGATACTCACTCGGAGCCCGTAGTCGTAATAGAAGCGCAAGGGATGTTTTTCGAACGAAGGAGCCGCGCCGGTCTGAACATTGCTGGTCAGGCAGATTTCCAGTGGAATGCGGTGATCGTTGACATAGTTAAGCAGGTCTCCGTCTTCAAAAAGACGGGTGCCGTGTCCAATGCGATGGGCACCGCAATAGTGAATGGCCTGGTGAATGCTTTCCGGACCAAAGGCTTCGCCGGCATGGGCAGTGGTATTGATGTTGTTTTTCCGAATCAGGAAAAAGGCCTCTTGGTGGTCTTTGGCCGGGTAGTTTTCCTCCTGGCCGGCCAAATCGAACGCCACCACGCCGCGGTTTTTGTAGGCCACCGCCAGCTCGGCCAGCATTAGCGAGGTCTCCGGATTGATGTTGCGCATCCCACAAATGATGACCCCAGTTTTGATGTTAAATTTTTTCTCCGCCTCCAGTAGCCCTTCAATCACTGCATCCACAATGGTGGTCAGCTTCATCCCTTTGCGGGTATGCAGGATGGGCGAGTAGCGCACCTCCATGTACCACACATTTTCGGCGGCAGCGTCCTCGGCAAGCTCGTAGGCCACCCGATAAAGCGCTTCCTCTTCCTGAAGTACTGAGAGGGTAATTTCGAAACCCTGCAAGTATTCTGCTAAGTTGCGGCAATTTTTACCGCTCATCACAATTTTCGCCAGTTCCTCGGGGTCGAAGGTGGGAAGCTCCACGTTTTGCTTTTTGGCCAGATCAATGAGTGTTTGAATTCTTAAAGATCCGTCCAGATGCACATGAAGATCGGTTTTGGGCAATTTTTCAATGAGCTCAAGTGGTATTTCCATAGGGATTCATCTAGTCCTTTTTAACACAAATAATTCATGCAACGGCTAAAAAGTTTCCTCCCGCCCTGAGATTAAATCATGGGGTGGCGCTGGTATCCTCCGGGCTGGCAACGCTGCGCAGAGTGTCTGCTGCCGGCATTTGGCTTTCCGGACCTTGGTTGCCGGATTTCAATTGCTCGTACTGAGCCTGCAAGCGCATTTTTTCCCGAATTAATTGAATTTGCTTTTCCGCCTCCTGAGCCCACACCGTGCCACCAAAACGATTGATGGTGTCCTGATAGGCAGCAATGGCGTTTTCGAAGTCGCCCAGCTTTTCATACAAATGGCCGATTTTGAACTGCGCGTGAGCCTTGCTCAGCGTGTCGTTGCTGTTCTCGTAGGCCACCGCTTTCTTTAAATAGTCGATGGCAGTCTGATAATCCTTGTCGCCGGCACCGGTCAGTTGTTCAGAAATCCCGGCACTGTTCTCGTAGAACTCGGCGATCAGCAAGTAAATTTCCGGTACCCGAGAAGGCACCATATTTTCCCGAATCAACGAGTAAAGTAATTCAAATTGCTTATCATAGTCTTTAAAAGCCCCGTAGCATTTACTCAAGCCGATCACCGCATCGATGTATTCGGCGCTGGTAGGGTAGTTTTCGTAAACCACGCTGAAAGCCCGAAAAGCGTTTTCGTAATCGCCTTGCTGGAGAAACTGATTACCGAATTTCAAAAACTCGGCAGCGCGATTGGTTTCCTCTCCCGTGGTGCGAACCTGTTTGCTGGAGCAGGAGACCAGCAAAGCAGTGATGAAACAAACAACCACCAGATATGTGCGGCGCATCGGAGCAATCCTCCTTTCTGGGTTGGCATTAGGCCAGGCGTTTCAACAGGGCGTTACACTCCTGCCAGGCAAGGTTCACAATCTCCTCCTCACTGTAAGCCAGCGGTTGCCCGTTTTGGACAACCCATTTCCCATCCACCATCACATGGACCACGTCTCGGGACTGGGCGGAATAAACAATCTGAGAGTAAAAGTCCTCGGCAGGGGTGGTGTGCACTTTATTTAAATCCAGTACAGCCAGATCGGCCAGCTTTCCAGGCTCCAGGCTGCCCAGTTGGTCGGCCATGCCCAGGGTGCGAGCGCCCGCCAGCGTGACCATGTCGAACACATCCCGTGCTTTGATGGAAGTGACCCCGAAATTAGGCTTGTGAATCAGAGCGGCCAGGCGCATGTCCACAAAAATATCCATGTTATTGTTACAAGGTGCTCCATCGGAGCCAAGGGAGACGTTGATCCCTTCTTTTAAATAGCGCGGAACAGGTGCAAAGCCCGAGCCCAGTTTTAAATTGGCCGAAGGGCAGTGCAGCACGTTTACCCGATATTCCTTGAGAGCGTGAATTTCTTCTTCGGTCAACCAGATACAATGGGCCAGACACAGGCGGTTGGAAGCAAGGCCCTTGCGAACAAAAAATTCAACATTGTGGTAACCGGTTTGCTGGCGAACCAGCTCTACTTCCTGGCGGTTTTCTGAGGCATGGGTGTGGATGAGCACCCCATAGCGGCGAGCCAGGTGGTCAATGCCTTCCCAAAGGGCGTTCGAGCAGGTCAGGGCAAAACGTGGTGCCAGGGCGTAGTGAATGCGCCCGTTTTCGGCCCCATGCCAGCGCTTCAGCAGGGCTTCGGTGCTCTCCAGGGCTTCGCGGGTGGTTTCCCGGTAGGGCTGGTCGCCGGCATCCATCATTACTTTTCCACTGAAACCACGAATCCCCGAGCGAACCAGTTCTTCGAAAACCACATCCATGTGGCGGGCGGCACCCATATCCAGAATGCTGGTCACCCCGCAGCGAAGCATTTCGAATAAGCCCAGTTGAGCAGAAACGCGCAGTGATTTCTCATCGTGGGCCTGCTCCATCGGCCAAATGTGGTATCGGAGCCAGTCCAGCAGCGTCAAATCGTCCGCCAGATTACGGAACAGCGCCTGGCAGAGATGAACGTGAGTCTGAATCAAACCTGGGATTACCGTCAATCCGGAAAGATCCAGTTCCTCAACACCGGGATTTTCCAGAGATTCGCCTACCGATTCAATCCGATTGCCACGGATTAGTAAATCGCCTTTAAAAATGTCGCGTTGGGGATTTTGAGTCACCAGGTTGGCATTACGTAGCAGAAGGTCCATTCACGGGTTCCAGTTTGGCACTGTTGGTTTTCAAGAAACGACTGAAAATATAGGTTGCCACCGATGAATAAGCAAGAAAAATGTTCCAACTCATTAGAAATTTTTAACTTGGGAACTCAAATTTTCTCTCCATTTTCCTTCCAAACCCTGAACCAATCCTCGCTCCCCCGCTCGATTCACATCCTGCTTGCTGCGTCTGAGAGGGAGCAGTATATTTTCTTTTCAGTGAGTGTAAGCCCAATCTTATGCTCAGCATTTCAAGCCATGTTACCAATTGGGTGCCATGAATTTGACCATCAATAGGAGGAGGAGTTATGAGCGTTCGCGTTGCCATTAATGGATTTGGCCGTATCGGCCGGCTGGTTTTTAAAGCCATCTACACCGATTCGGAAGTAGAGGTTGTGGCCATCAACGATTTAACCGACGCCCGTACGCTGGCTCATTTGCTGAAATACGATTCCGTGCATGGTCGTTTCCCGGCCCCGGTGAGTGCCGAAGGGGACAATCTGGTGGTAGCCGAGCACAAAATCCGCATTTACGCAGAGAAAGACCCTACCAAATTGCCCTGGAAAGAACTTGGTGTGGACATTGTGCTGGAATCCACTGGTGTATTCCGCACCCGCGAAAAGATGAGCTGGCACATTCAGGCCGGGGCGCGTAAAGTGTTGCTCAGTGCACCGGCTAAAGACGAGATGGACAACACGGTGGTCATGGGAGTCAACGATCACACATTGAAGCCGGAACACGCGTTGGTTTCCAACGCCTCCTGCACCACCAATTGCCTGGCACCGGTGGCCAAAGTGTTACACGAGAACTTTCAGATTAAGCGGGGCTGGATGACCACCATCCATGCCTACACCAACGATCAGCGCCTGCTGGACTTGCCACATTCCGATTTGCGCCGTGCCCGGGCGGCCGCGTTGAATATGGTCCCCACCACCACCGGCGCTGCCAAAGCCGTGGGTCTGGTCATCCCTGAACTGAAGGGGAAGCTGGACGGCATTGCCGTCCGCGTGCCGGTGTCCGATGGGTCGCTGGTCGATCTGGTGGCCGAGGTTAGCCGCCCGGTGACGGTGGAAGAAATCAATGCTGCCATGAAAGCAGCTGCCCAGGGACCACTGAAAGGGATTCTCGAATACTGTGAGGACCCGGTGGTTTCTTCAGACATCGTAGGCAACCCGGCTTCCAGCGTGTTCGATGCCCTTTCCACCAAGGTGATGGATGGGAACCTGGTCAAGGTGCTCTCCTGGTACGACAATGAGTGGGGCTATTCGAACCGGTGTGTGGATTTGCTGAAAAAAATGGCTGCACTGTAAGCTCGGGCTATCTTGGGAAAGAAGTTGGCATGTGGTGCCGGTACCGATCCCTCTGCCGGCACCGCTTTGCCCGTAATCGGGCGGCCCGCATGCCCGGGCGGAAAAATGGTGAGCCATTGGGAAAAAGGAGACCGCTGCCATGAACAAACTCACTGTGGACGACCTGAATTTTCGTGGTCAGACCACCCTGGTGCGCGTGGATTTCAATGTACCCCTGGACTCATCCCGGCACATTACCGACGATTTTCGCATCCGGGCGGCGTTACCGACCATTAAAAAAATTATCTCCGATGGAGGCAGGGCAGTGCTGTGTTCCCATCTGGGGCGGCCCAAGGGCAAACGGGTGGAATCGTTATCGCTGGCCCCGGTGGCAGCACGACTGTCCGAACTACTGGGGCGCAACGTACAATTTGCTCACGATTGTATTGGCCAGCAGGTGGAGGAAATGAAAAAGGCCCTCAAAGATGGGGATGTACTGTTGCTGGAAAACTTGCGCTTTCACCCCGGGGAAGAGGCCAACGATCCCGAATTTGCCCGCCAACTGGCCAGTCACTGCCAACTCTACGTGAACGACGCCTTCGGAACCGCCCATCGGGCCCATGCCTCAACGGTAGGGGTTACCCGGTTCTTTGATCGATGTGCTGCCGGTTATTTAATGAAAAAGGAGCTGGAATATCTGGGAAAAGCTCTGGAACATCCCGATCGACCTTTCGTGGCCGTGCTGGGTGGTGCCAAAATTTCCGGTAAAATCGACGTGATTAACAACTTGCTGAACAAAACCGATGCCCTTCTGCTGGGCGGTGGCATGGTATTTACCTTTTTTAAAGCTCAGGGGCTTGAAATTGGGAAATCCATTCTGGAACCCGATCGCCTGGAAATGGCCGCACAGATCCTCCAGCAGGCCCAAAGCAGTAACTGCCAGCTTCATCTGCCGGTCGATGTAATGGTGGCGGATCGGCTGGAGGCGGGGGCGCAAACGCGGGTGGTGCCGGTCAATCAGATCCCCTCGGACTGGCTGGGTGTAGATATTGGGCCGGAAACCATCATGCGATTCAAAGAGATTCTTTCCACCGCCCGCACCGTCGTCTGGAATGGTCCAATGGGCGTGTTCGAGATTCCTGATTTTGCCCGTGGCACCGAGGCCATTGCCCGGCATCTGGCCGAAATAACCCGTCACGGAGCCACCACCATCGTGGGTGGCGGGGACTCCGCCGCGGCTGTTAAACAATTCGGTCTGATGGATCAGATCTCACACGTCAGTACCGGAGGTGGGGCCAGCCTGGAGTTTTTAGAAGGTAAAGTTTTGCCCGGGGTGGCTGCACTGACCGACAAGTCCTGATCGTTACGCCGCCTTCACCGGGTTTTTTCACCAAAGCTGAATCTATGGGCTGCAATAAACCGCTTATTGTGTGAGGAGCTGCGATGAGACAGAAAATGATCGCCGGAAACTGGAAGATGCACAAAACCAATCCGGAAGCTGTGCGCCTGGTCGCTCAGATCCGTGCCGGCTTGGAAAAGAATCCGGTGCGTAAAACCCGGGTGGTGGTGTGCCCGCCCTTTACCGCACTTTCGGTGGTTCACCAGGCCCTGAAGGGCAGTAAAATCGGTCTGGGTGCTCAAAATCTTTTCTGGGAGGAAGAAGGGGCCTACACCGGCGAGGTTTCAGCCAGAATGATCAAAAGCACCGGGGCCCGATACGTTATTGTCGGTCACTCCGAAAGGCGCCGTTATTTTAAGGAGGACGAACACATTATTAACAAAAAGATTCGCCTGGCGCTGAAAAACGGCCTGAAAGTCATTCATTGTGTGGGCGAAACTCTGGAAGAACGGGAGCAGAACTTGACCAAGGACATCGTGGGCAACCAGCTGGAATGGGATCTGAATGGCCTTGCCCCCGAAGACCTGAAGAACGTGGTGGTTGCCTATGAACCGGTGTGGGCCATCGGTACCGGACGGACCGCTACCCCCGAGCAAGCTCAGGAGGTGCATGCCTTTATTCGCGATATCCTGGACGCCTTGATCGGCGACCAGGTAGGGGCGCGGATGACCATCCTGTACGGCGGTAGTGTAAAGCCGAACAACGCAGCCGGCCTGCTCGCCCAGCCGGATATCGACGGTGCGCTGGTGGGTGGGGCCTGCCTGAAAGCCAGCAGTTTTCTTAAGATCATTCAGGCGAGTGAGAAAAGCTGAGCAAATAAAACCCAATGTGCTGGGCATGCAAGTCCCCACCATCGATGTGGCAACTTTTTTAACCATGCTGGAGGACAATCCTCGGCTGGCCGTTCTGGACGTGCGCGAGCTGGACGAGGTGGCCCGCGCCGCCCTGCCCATTGGAACGGTTTACCATTACCCGATGAGCGTGTGGGAAAAAAAGGGTTTGGCCGGGCTGCCCGAACCGCTGCAGGATCGCAGTAAACCCTTGGTGGTCATGTGCCATCACGGACAGCGCAGTGCTTTTGCTACGTTGATTCTCCACTTACAGGGGTGGGAAAAAGTGGTCAATCTGCAAGGTGGAATCGATCGCGTGGCGCTGGAAACCAACCTGAATATACCCCGATATCTTTGAACCTTGCGTTGCAGGTGCCCGAGCAGAGAAAAACGATTGCCTGGCTGGTTGTTTTAATAAAGGATTAATTGCATGGCCGAACTTCGCATAGGAACCTGCAGCTGGAAGTACGATTCCTGGCGAGGCCTGATTTATTCCAGCCGAAAGCCGATCAATTATCTGCAGGAATACGCTCGGCACTTCAACACGGTGGAAATCGATCAGTGGTTCTGGTCGCTGTTTGGAACCGACAAAGTGAGCCTGCCCAGGCCGGCCGTGGTGGCCGAATACCTGGCCAGCGTTCCTGCCGATTTTAAGTTCACCATTAAGATTCCCAACAGCATCACGCTCACCCATTTTTACCGTAAGCAGAAAAGCGAACCACTACAGCCCAATCCCTATTTTTTTTCTCCCAAACTGTTCGCTCAATTTCTCCAGCGCATTGCCCCCATGAAGCCACAGCTCGGTCCCCTGATGTTCCAGTTCGAGTATTTAAACAAGCAAAAAATGCCCTCCCTGGCAGAATTTTTACGGCGCATGGAGGCTTTTCTGGGCCAGATTGACCGGAGCTATCCCTACGCCGTGGAGATCCGAAACCCCAATTATCTGAAGCAGGAATATTTTCAATTCTTAAAGGATCAGGGCCTGCGCGTGGTCTTAATGCAGGGCTATTACATGCCCTCCATTGTTGACATTTACCGCAAATTTTCTCAGTGGCTGGAGGGGACGGTGGTGATTCGGCTTCACGGTGGAGACCGCCAGGAAATCGAGGAAAAAAGCGGTGGCCACTGGAACCAGATCTACGAACCCCGGGATGTTGAGCTGGAGGAGGTGGCCCGAATGATTGATGAACTGCTGGCCCGGGGCGTGCATGTTTACGTGAATGTGAACAACCATTACGAAGGATCGGCGCCACTCACCATTCGTCGCCTGGCGGAAAGATTAAAACAACTGGGTACGCTGGAACGTTCGGATGTCCCGGCCCTGCCCGAGCTGAAGTTGGACGATTAGCCGTCATTGGCTCGGCCTGACGCCGGTTCCCGGGGCTGCCCAAAAAGTAAAGCAAATTGAATAAACTTGCGAACAGTTGCTTAAAGTTGTTTTTATTCGTGGAATGCTCACACTTACAGTTTTTCAACGAAACACAGCAATTTAGGCAAAACTAACCCCCTTGTATTCCTTTATTTGTAGGGAACAACCCTCTTGACCCTCTCTCTTGCAAAAGAGGGGGTTGGAGGGTGAGTTGACGTAAGTCCCACGCCAGTGAAACAGTTGTTCGCATAAATTTACAGTCTTCCTGACTTTTTAGACAGCCCCACGCCTCCGTGAAAATCCCATCCCTTGCCCGGAAGAGGCGCCCGCCCAGGGAAAACACGCCCTAAGGCACACTCATGGCCCCTCGCCTCAATTATTCATTTCCCAGGTTGAAAATTTCCAGGCGTTTCAGCTAACTTTTGGCCTGTTTTTGTGATTATTGTGGAGATGAGTGGAAAACGGAAGCGCACACTTCAGGGGAGGCCTGCCGATGGCAAACGAAAAGCGACCGGTTGCATTTGTTACCGGGGCCAGCATGGGCATTGGATACGAGCTAGCCAGAGAATTGGCTGGACATCAATACGATTTGTTTTTGGTGGCCCGCAGCCGCGATTTACTGGAGGAGCATAAAACACGGTTCGAGAAGGAGTTTGGTGTCAGGGTGGTTACCGCGGCCATGGACCTTTCGGAACGGGTCAGCTGGGAAAATGTGTACCAGCAGGCCCGGGAGGAATTTGGCTTTGTGGATATTGTGGTGAATAACGCCGGTTTCGGCCTGTGTGCGCCCTTTGGCGAAGCCGATCTGGCCACATTCTTAAACATGATCGATCTGAACATCAGCGCCCTCACGGCCCTCACCCACCATTTTCTTCACGACATGCTCGCCGCAGGTCGGGGCAAAATTCTCAATGTGGCCTCGGTAGCCGGGTTCTTTCCCGGCCCCTACATGGCGGTCTATTATGCCACCAAGGCGTACGTGGTCAATTTTTCCTTGGCATTGAATTACGAAGTAAAATCCCGCGGTGTGCTGGTTTCTGCCCTCTGCCCCGGGCCAACCAGAACCCATTTCGGCGAACGGGCCGGCCTCCAGGATAGCCTGTTGTTTACCCTGATGGCCAGTACACCTTCCGCAGTTGCACGGGCGGCTTACCGGGGCTTGATGCGCAACCGCACACTGATTGTGCCCGGGCTGCTGAACAAATTGTCGGTTTTAACCGCCCGCATTGCCCCGCGAAGCCTGGCCATGGGGGTAATCAGCTGGATGCAGTTGAAAAAGCTCAATTCTTAATCCAGAACACAGGAGCAAGTTGGAAAACCATTTGGCAAAGCCAGCCGGTTCAAATCATAATTGACCGCCTTTTAAAGCACTTTGCTCAGGCCCAGAACCAAACCGACCAGGAAACCATAAACCACGTGGCCGATCAGATGGGCCACCGCTACCTGAAAGTCGGCTTCTTTGAACTGTTCCACCGGGTGATGCTCGGCCAGTTCAACCAGTACAAAGCCGAAGGCAAATCCATGGACAAAGCCAAAAGCAGTGCCGGCCAGTAAAATGAAGAAAAAACTTTCGGTGTGAATGAGGCTGATGGCCAGGGCATAAAGTAGGGCGATTGGAATGCCTGCACTGTAATGAATAATGAGACCAACACGAGCAGAATCCTCGTACTTTCCGGTGATGGCGCTACCCAGCGCCCGCACCATGTCGGCATTGGTCCAACCAGAACGGGTTATGGCCCACAGAACCAAAGTCATGCCCGTGGTGGCAATCAGTCCGGCGAGTATGGCGGTAAATAGAAAACCCATCGAGGTGCCTCCGAAGTTTGGTTTTAACAAAATATCTGATCTTCAGCAATTTTGTCAAGAGGCGAAAAATAAACTGTCGTTTAAATTACCGAGCAATTAAAAAAGAGCCGGAGAGTTACAAACGGATGCGAGCGGCCTTTACGGCCCAAAAATGGCCCGCGGTTCGCTTCTTGCAAAAGCATTTGAAGGATTCGATTGCTGTATCTAAATTATTTTGTTCGAAAGCAAAATTTTTCGATTTTAAAGTCTGCGAAAAAGGTTGCAAAAAGACCCGATGACGGAAATACCTGCTGAGGGCATCCTCAGTACAGTAACGCAGCAAAAAGGACCGGCACGTCAAGGTGTGTGGCGCATGTTCGACCGGATTGCGCCCCGCTACGATTTGCTCAATCGCCTGCTGTCGTTTCGCCAGGATGTCCGCTGGCGGAAAAAGCTGGCCGAATTCCTTCCCGAAGGTCAATCGTTGCATCTGGTGGATCTGGCAACCGGGACCGGCGATGTGATCATTACCCTGTGCCGGTGCTGCCCGTCCATTGTCCGGGCCACCGGATTCGACCTGGCCGGGGAAATGCTGGCCATTGGCAGGCAGAAAGTCGATCGCGCCGGCCTGGCACAACAGGTGCAATTGTTGGAAGGCGACGCCCTGCGTGTCCCCCTCCCCGACTGCAGTGCAGAGGTGGTCACCATCGCTTTCGGTATTCGCAACGTGGAAGATCCCCTCCAGGGCCTGCGGGAAATGCATCGGCTGCTCAAACCCGGGGGCAGGGCCCTCGTCCTGGAATTCTCGCTTCCGGAAAATGCCCTGCTTCGTGCCATTTACCTGTTTTATTTTCGAAAAATACTGCCACGCATCGGCGGGTTGCTCTCCGGGGACAGCTACGCCTACCGGTATTTAAATGAAACGGTGGAGACGTTTCCCTATGGCCAGGCCTTTGCCCGGCTGATGGAGCAAGCCGGGTTTGTGCACGTTGCCTACAGGCCGCTGACCCTGGGCGTGGCAACCATTTATTGTGGAACAAAACCCTGAGGCGGTCAACCGGGTGTGGCCGATTTTTCAAGGGTAGAAAAATAATTGAAACAGAATCGAGCAGAACATTGAGTAAACTCAATCAACGGGCTGCAGATGATCCGGTCCTGACCTCGCTGGCGACAGAAAAGCGACCAACCTCACCCATTCCTTTCCATCAGCTGCACAGGGTGGTTGGCAGGTATCTGGAGGACAGGGAAGGGTATTTTCAGAAGCTGGCCGCAGGATTGCCCGCTCCGCGGCTGGTCCGCCTTGAATTCCCCGTGGAACCCTGTGAGCCGCTGGTCTGGTTGTCCGGGCAGGGGGCCATGCCCCGCGCCTACTGGCGGGATCGCCAGCAACGGGTGGAAATCGCCGGTGCCGGTCATTGCCTGAGCGTAAGCAGTACAGAACCCGCCGATCTGAACGCGTTGTTCTCTCAATTCCGGCGCTGGCTGGCCACGGCCGACCCGGGCCTGAAATTTCTGGGTGGCCTGGCCTTCGACCTTTCCCGCCCCTCGCAGGATCTGTGGCAGCCTTTCGGCAGCTACCACTTCTGGGTGCCGCAACTGGAATGCGGCCGCCGGGACAATCAGGGCTATTTTGCCGTAAACTTATTCCTCGATCCGGGGCTGAGTAGCCGGTCGCCCGTGCGTGTTGCCCTGAGGTTGTTGAGCAGCACGAATGGAAAAGAATCGCTCCTGCCGGCAGCCTTACCGGGTATCCAGCAGCGGGAGGATTTACCGGATCTGCCTGGCTGGGGCAGGGCCATCCAGAACGTTCTGGATACCATTGAGCACGGCAACCTGGAAAAGCTGGTGCTGGCCCGTCAGAGCCGGTTTGTGTTTCAGAAAGAACCGGATTCCCTCAGCCTGTTTCATCGATTGGCCCGGGCCAATCCGGACGCCTACCAGTTTTATTTCCAACTGGAGGGAGGAAGTGCTTTTCTGGGCTGTTCTCCGGAACGGCTATTCCGGCGCAGCGGCCGATTGCTGTTTACCGAGGCAGTTGCTGGAACCCGCCCTCGCGGACACACCGCCCGGGAGGACCGCGAGCTGGCCCGCCAGCTGCTCCAGTCCAGAAAGGACCGCCATGAGCATTTCCTGGTGGTCAAATGCATTTTGCAGGGGCTGGAACGCCTGTGCGAAAAAGTAGAATCGCAGAATGAGCCCAGTGTGCTGAAACTGGCCCGGGTTCAGCACCTGGCCAGCCGGTTCGAAGGGTTGCTCAAACCGGGCGTCTCCGATGCGGACATCCTGGCTACCCTGCATCCCACGCCGGCGGTAGGCGGGTATCCCACCCGGGCGGCGCTGGCCACTTTGCGCCGGTTGGAACCATTCCATCGCGGATGGTATGCCGGGCCGGTGGGCTGGCTGGGTCGCGAAGAAGCTGAGTTTGCCGTGGGTATTCGCTCCGGCCTTTTTCATCAGCAGGAAGGCTACCTGTACACCGGCGCCGGAATCGTCAGCGGCTCCAGCGTTCAGGCCGAATGGAATGAAATTGAAAACAAGCTGGCCAATTTCTTGCGCATCTTCGAGGGGGAGGGCGATTGCTGATGTCCGGTGCCGTTGCCGGGCTTGCCCAGGGCTGACTGGCCAGCAGAGCGGAGGGCAATGGAGGCGGCCAATCTAAACAACCTGTGGGGCCGGTTGATTGTTGAGGAACTGGTGCGGCAGGGCGTACGGCAGTTCGTCATTTCACCGGGCTCCCGCTCCACCCCTCTAACCGTTGCTGCTGCCCAACATCCCGGCGTGGCCACACACATTTTCCACGACGAGCGCGGTGCGGGCTTTTTTGCCCTCGGCCTGGCCAGGGCCAGCGCCCACCCGGCCGCTCTCATCTGCACCTCCGGGACCGCCGGTGCCCATTATTTGCCTGCCCTCATCGAAGCGCACATGGATGGCCTGCCGATGCTCGTTCTACAGGCGGATCGCCCGGCCGAACTTCAGGAAACCGGGGCCAACCAGACGGTACCCCAGACGGCCATGTTTACCCCCTATCTCCGCTGGGGGATGGCCCTGCCGGCGCCCTCGCTACAGGTGCCGGTGGAAATGCTCCTCACCACCGTCGCCCAGGCTGTGCAACGCGCCTTACACCCCTGGCCCGGACCGGTGCATTTGAATTGTCCCTTTCGCGAACCGCTTGCACCCATCCCGGAAGCCCTGCCCTCAGACTACACGGCCGGCCTTTCTGACTGGGAAGCCGGCCAAGATCCGTTTACCCGGCTGGATCTGGGTCGCCTGGTACCCGATGCAGCGGTGCTGGATCGCCTTGCCCGCCAATTGCAGGCGGTGGCGCGCGGGCTGGTCGTTGTGGGGCGCCTGCCGCTCGGGACCCCTGCCGGGCCACTCATCGCTCTGCTTCAGAAGCTGGGCTGGCCGGTGCTAGCCGATGTCACCTCCGGCCTGCGCATTCCGGCACTGCAACCATGGCTGGTTGGCGGCTACGATGCGCTGCTGGCGCACCCGGACTGGCAAAATGCCCTGGCCCCGGAAATGGCGCTCCATTTCGGCGCCGCGCCAACCAGCAAACGCCTGCTTCAATTTTTGCAGGTTCATCGGCCCAGCGAATACGTCCTGATTCACCCCTCCCCGCAACGAATCGACCCCAATCACCAGGTCACCTGGCGGCTGGTTGGGGACGTTTCTGTGGTGGCAGAAGGCCTGCAGGAACGGATTGATGCCGCCCGGGACGCGCCCTGGCTGCAGGTGTGGAAAGCCAGGGAACAGGCGGTGCGGCAGTGCCTTTCTCGGCATGTGGCGGAAGCGGAGGAAGACTGCTTCACCGAATTACACCTGGTTGCCCGTCTCAGTACCAGATTGCCCGAGCAGGCCACCCTGTTTCTGGGCAGCAGCATGCC
>RFHE01000260.1 GCA_003696445.1 Calditrichota bacterium
CGCTGGTTTTTACCATGCCTGTTGAAATTTTTCCGCCCCTGGCCAGGCCCGGCGGGCTGGACGCTCCTCCAACACCGGAACCCTTTTTGGTGGCTGTATGCGCCAGGCATTTTTGACCACAGGGGACGTGGCTAGCCAATCAAAGCCAGGGCAATGTTCCGGCAAAGGACGGGCAGCCCGGGAGGGAGGACTGAATGGTCGCACGCAGTGTGGGGCCAGAAGCCGACCGATCAAAGGCCGCAGTTGGAGGCTGACTTCGGATCCTGATTGGGCCCGATCTGCAGCCCTGGGGCACGGCAACGAGTGGAAGCGGGTGGGTGCGGGGTGTGTAATTACAGAATCAGCATGGCATCGCCGTAACTGAAAAACCGGTATTCCTTTTCAATTGCCTCCCGGTATGCCCGCATAATCAGTTTGTGCCCGGCGAAGGCGGAGACCATCATCAACAGGGTGGATTTGGGCAGATGGAAATTGGTGATCAAATGGTCGATGGCCCGGAAGATGTAGGGTGGATAAATAAATTTCTCCGTCCAGCCGCGGCAGGGACGGACAAATCCGCTGCGATCCACCACCGTTTCCAACGCACGAACCACGGTGGTGCCCACCGCCACCACCTTGTGGCCTTTCTCCCGTGTCTTATTGATCAATTTGGCGGCTTCTTCACTGATCTCGTAATACTCGGAATGCATGTGGTGGCGGGTGATGTCCTCCACCTGAACCGGCCGGAAGGTCCCCAGCCCCACATGGAGGGTCAAGTAGGCAAAGGAGACCCCTTTTTCCCGAATCTGTTCCAGCAGCTGTTGGGTGAAATGGAGCCCGGCGGTGGGGGCGGCCACCGCGCCCACCTTCTGCGCGTAAACGGTCTGATAGTACTGGGCGTCCACCGGCTCGGAAGGTCGCTTGATGTAGGGCGGCAAAGGAATTTTTCCGACCTGATTGAGCGTTTCGAAAAAGTCCCCGGTGTAATTGAATTCCACAATTCGGCCGCCGGAGACGGTATTGTCGATCACATCGCAGCTGAAATGGTCGGCGAAGACCAGCTTGTTGCCCAGGCGCACTTTGCGGGCCGGTTTAACCAGCACCTCCCAGATCCCGTTTTCCAGATGGCGGAGCAAAAACACCTCCACCTTAGCCCCGGTTTTGTCCTTCTTGCCCACCAGACGGGCCGGAAACACCTTGGTGTCGTTCAGCACCAGGCAATCGCCGGCCTGCAGGTATTCCAGCACATCGGTGAACATGCGATGGGCCACCGCCTGTTTTTCCCGATCCACCACCATCATCCGGCATTTGTCGCGCTCCGGCAGCGGATACTGGGCAATCAAGTGCTCAGGTAAAGGATAATCGAAATCGGCAAGTTTCATGCGTACACTGGACGGATCGTTAAAATAAGTCTTGCTGATAACCAGGCCTCCTCGGTTTGTAATTAAAATGTTGGTAAGCCAGCGGGGTGGCCATGCGGCCGCGGGGCGTTCGTTTAATAAACCCTTCTTGAATCAGAAACGGCTCGTAGATTTCTTCGATGGTATCGCTCTCCTCCCCCACGGCCACGGCAATGGTATTGATTCCCACCGGTCCGCCACCATATTTCTCGATGATGGTCTGAATGATGCGTTTATCCATTTCATCCAGGCCGCGTTCATCCACTTCCAGCAGGGCCAGCGAGTCCCGGGCCACCTGTTCGGTTATTTTGCCATCGGCCCGTACCTGGGCATAATCGCGGGTTCGTCGCAGAAGCCGATTGGCGATACGGGGTGTGCCGCGGGAGCGGCGGGCGATTTCCAGTGCGCCGGCCCGGTTGATGTCCACTTCCAGGAGGCGGGCCGAACGCAGAACGATTTGGTGCAGATCCTCGGGCTGGTAATAATCCAGCCGCTGAATAATGCCGAAACGGGCCCGCAGCGGGGCGGTGAGCAATCCGGCCCGGGTGGTCGCCCCGATCAGGGTAAAGCGGGGCAGGCTGATCTGGATGCTGCGGGCATTGGCCCCGCGGTCCAGCATGATGTCCAGCCGGAAATCTTCCATGGCGCTGTAGAGATATTCCTCCACCACGTAATTCAGGCGGTGAATTTCGTCGATAAACAGCACATCGTGGGGGGAGAGATTGGTTAGAATACCGGCCAGGTCGCCGGCCTTATCCAGCACGGGGCCGGAAGTGGTTTTAATGTCCACACCCAGCTCATTGGCGATGATGTGAGCCAGCGAGGTTTTGCCCAGCCCAGGTGGACCGTACAGGAGAACATGATCCAGCGCTTCGCCCCGCTTGCGGGCCGCCTCGATGGAAATACGCAAATTTTCCACCACCTTGTGCTGGCCCACAAAATCGTCGAAGGTGCGCGGGCGGAGGGCGACCTCGTATTCCCGGTCGTCCTGCAACGGATGGGGATCGACTACTTTGCGCTGTCTGGGGTCCACCTGACTCACAATTCGCGTAGTGCCAGTTTAATCAATGTTTCCAGATCCAGATCTTTGCCATCCCGGTGAATCACTTTCTGCAGGGCCTTTCTGGCTTCCGGCTGGGCATAGCCCAGGGAGACCAGAGCCATCAGGGCATCCTGCATCTGCGTCCCATCACCATTTTCGGCCGGGATCGGCCCGCCGGCCCCCACCGCCCCGGTCATTGTGGCGGCAGGCAGCTTCTCCTTTAACTCCAGAATTAACCGCTGGGCGGTTTTACGCCCCACGCCCGGGATGCGGGTCAGCAGTGCCACGTCTTCCATCTGGACGGCCGAACTCAGCTCCTCCGGCGACACCCCGGAAAGAATGGCCAGGGCCAGCCGGGGGCCCACTCCAGATACCGAGATCAACTGTTGGAAAATCTGCTTCTCTTCCGGACGGGCAAAGCCGTAAAGCTGGAGGGCATCCTCCCGCACGTACAGATAGGTGTGCAATGCCACCACCTGACCATCGGCCTCCTTGAGTGCCTCGAAGGTGTTGAGGGAAATGTGTACCCCGTACCCTACCCCGTGGCAGTCCAGGATGCAGAAGGTGGGGCTGCGATCGACTAATTTACCCTCGATGCGTTCGATCATTTTAAGTCTGATATTTACTGGTCAACGCTGCGAACCGGGCGCGGTGGTAGTGGCAGAGGGCCACCGCCAGAGCATCGGCGGCATCGGCCGGACGAGGTGGTTCGGCCAACACCAGCAGGCGCTGCACCATCCGCTGCACCTGCTGTTTGGATGCGGCGCCATTGCCCACAATGGACATTTTCACCTCGCGCGGGGTGTATTCGAACACCTCCAGGCCGCTCCGGCAGGCAGCCACCATGGCCACGCCCCGGGCGTGACCCATCACGATGGCCGTGTTCACATTCTCGTGGTAAAACACATCCTCAATGGCGCAGATGTCCGGCCGAAAGGCAGTAATGCGTTCGGTTAATTGGGTAAATAACCGATCCAGCTTTTCGGCCAGGGAAAGCTTTCGGGAAAATGAAATGCCACCAAAATCTACACAATTGAGTGCCTGTCCATTCACATCGATGATGCCGTAACCGGTGGTAGAGAGGCCTGGGTCGATCCCTAAAATTCGCAAAGCGGCTCCCATTAACCTTCGATTTTTTCCAGCACTTCCTCGTCGATATCGAAATTGGCAAAGACGTTCTGCACGTCGTCGTTGTCCTCCAGCGCTTCCATCAACTTGATCATCTGTTCGGCCTGCTTGCCTTCCAGATGCACGGTATTCTGCGGAATGTAGGTTACTTCGGCGTTTTCGATGTGAATGCCTTGCTCTTCCAGCCGGGAACGGACCTGATCCAGTTCCTCGAACTTGGTGTAAATCTCGTAAAAATCATCTTCCAGGCGAAAGTCCTCGGCGCCGGCATCGATAGCCAGCATCATCAG
>RFHE01000261.1 GCA_003696445.1 Calditrichota bacterium
GAACAACCGCAACCCTTCAACATTAATGTTCCAAATTTGATCAACAATTTTAAAATTGGATACCGGGACTTTGGCGCCGTCTGGAGTCAAATCATCGCTCCGGAAAACTTCAAAGTCATAGAAGAGTTGCTTAAAAAAGATGAAGATCAATTTGTGTTTCCGGTCGAAGTGTGGGCAAAAATCCTTTACGATCTGGCCGTAGCCTTTCATTACTGGAAGCGGAATCGGCAAACGCTGGTGAATTTAATGACTCCCCTTTACTTTGCCCGCATTGCTTCCTTTGTAAATCGAACGCGGGACATGAGTAATGAGGAGGCCGAGGAGGTGGTGGAGGAGCAGGCTCAGATTTTTGAGGACCTGAAGCCCTATCTTCTGGAGCGCTGGGATCAGCAACCAGCCTGGTTGGACAAGGAGTTGTGATCACCTCTGCAAAGGATGCACCCTTCAAACAGATCCGGGCCCTTACCCCGTAGGCGCACGGCCCGGGTCATTTCACGGTGAAACGATCTCAGTTATTCTCGAGAAGCGAAACGAGGAACGCGCGGTGGTTCCCTTCCAGGCCACCAGACCCGTGCCGTGCAGGAGGATTTTATTGAAAGGTGTTTCGCGAAAATGGGAGGGAAGAACGAGCACAAAACCTGGCTACTTCTCAACCCCAGAAGGGCTCTAGAACCTCGATACCTTCCTGGCAAAAAAATAAAAATGTGACCTTGGTCATTTCGATGGGTCCAAATGAGTGAAGCGAAGCAAAATCTTTTTCTGAAAGACCAGGATGAGTGCCTTCTTGTTGAACGGTGTAAACGGGAACTGCCTTACCATACAGAGGCCTTCGAAATTCTGGTCAGGCGTTACGAAAAGCGTGTTTTCCAGAAGGCTTTAAGCATGCTGAAAAACAGGCAGGATGCCGAGGATGCCGCTCAGGAAGTCTTTGTTAAAATTTTTAAAGCGTTGCCGAAATTTGAGGGGAAATCCTCATTTTCCACGTGGGTGTATGCGATTACGGTGAATACCTGTTTACATCAAATTGAGAAGCGGGAACGCAGGCCGTGGTGGTGGCTGACTGCCGACCTGGACGAACTGAACGAAGCCCAGCAGGCCGACGAACAGTTATTTTTGCTGGTGTCCGGCGGTCTGGAACGGGAGGACTTGCGCCGCCAGATCGATGAAACCCTTGCCAAACTGGAGCCGCTGGAGCGGGAGATTTTAATCGAGCGATTCTGGGAGGAAAAGACGCTCCAGGAGATTGCCCGCAATAAAGGGCTCAAATTAAGTGCCGTGAAAATGAGAGTGAAAAGGGCCCGGGAGAAATTTATTCAGCAGATCATGAGGACCCAACGCGAGGAAAGGATATGAGCTTCTGGAATGCGAAACAGCGGAAACTGGAAGAACTGGCGGTCGATCGGGCCCAACAGGCGGATTCCGGGGTCACTTCCCGGGTGATTGAGCGAACTCGCCGCTGGGTCTTCTGGAGAGAACTGCTGTTTTTAATCTGTGTGGGTTTTGTTTCGATCCTGAAGGCGTTTCTCTGGCCGACAACTCAGGCAAAAAAGTAAAGGAGGTAGAAAGCCATGGACTTCTGGCGCGAGATTTTGTTACCTGCACTGAGCAATGCCCTGAACAGTGTGGTGCTCCTGTTGCCCAGGTTGCTGGCAGCGTTCCTTATTTTACTCATTGGCTGGGTCATTGGCCGGATTGTGGATGGAATTCTCTGCCGCTTGCTGCGCCGGCTGGGGGTCAATCAACTGGCCGAGCGTGCTGGCATCGCCAACCTGTTGAAAAATGCCGGTTTTCAGCGCGATTTTTCTTTTCTGCTGGGCAAGCTGGTTTTCTGGAGCCTGTTGTTACTTTTTCTGCTTTCGGCTGCCGAAACCCTCGAACTGGATGCGCTGGCCCAGACCATTCAGAACGCTGTGGCATTTATTCCCAACCTGCTGGCCGTGGTATTTATTCTTTTGTTTGGTTCTTTATTTGCGCGCTTGCTCAGCCAGATGGTTCGAGGGGCTGCCAGCGAAGCAGGGCTGGAATTTGCCGACGGCCTGGGACGGATGGTCTATTATCTCACCATGGTTGTGGTGGGTATCATGGCCGTCTCGCAATTGAAAATTCAATCTCATGTGCTGGATATCGCTTTTGCCGCCATCCTGGGTGCTCTGGGGCTGGCGGTGGCTATCACCCTGGGGCTGGGCACGCGCCATATTGCCAGTAATGTAATCAGCGGGATTTATGCCCGAAAAATTTTTCTGCCCGGCCAGCGGGTTCAATGGGGCGAGCTTCAGGGGGAACTGGTCCAGGTGGGAAACATCAACGCCCTGCTGAAAACCCGGGAAGGAGTGGTGAGCATACCCAACCGGCTGTTAACCGAGGAGGTGACCCACATCGTTTCGGAGGCCAGAGAAGAAAATTAAATTCTTTGTGACCCTGTGGAACGAGGAGGGTCTTAATCAGTGAACTCAATACAAGTAGAGGAGGAAGCGATGAATCGTGCAACAAGAATTCGATTGATGGGCTGGCTGATGAGCCTTATCGTACTGTTAGGCTGGTCTGCAATCCCCACCCGGGCAGTGGCCCAGCAGGACATACGGAGCAGCCTGTTCAAGGACGCCGATGATTTTCTGGCTTCGGCCCGCAAAGCAGGTGCAGACGTGCTGGCACCGAAAAACTTCGGTCAGGCCATGAAGTACTATCAGGAAGCGGAACGCGATTTGAAAAAAGGCAAAAATCTGGATGATATCCGCAAAAAACTGAATGCTGCTGTGAGTTATTTCAACAAGGCCCTCGAAGACTCCAAGCTGGCCGAGGTGACCTTCCGCACCACCATAAAGGCGCGCAACGATGCCCTGAAGGCCGAAGCGCCTCAATACTCGAAAGAGACCTGGCGCCGCGCCGAAGACAAATTCCGAGAAGCGGCCACCGAGCTGGAGGACGGCGATGTGAATGCGGCCAAGCGCAAGGCCGCCGATGCGGAAACCATGTACCGAAAGGCCGAGCTGGAGGCCATCAAGGCCAGCTACCTGACCGATACGTGGAAGCTTCTGGAAGAAGCAGACAAGATGGACGTCAAAGATGTGGCGCCCAAGACCCTGCAGAGAGCCAAAGAACTGGCCAAACAGGCTGAAAAGGAACTCAACGAAAACCGCTACGACACCGATGTTGCCCGGGATCTGGCTCAGCAGGCCAAGTACGAGGCCAAACATGCCATCTATCTGGCCAGAACCATCCGGGAGATGAAAAAGAACAAGAACTCCTTTGAAGACCTGTTGCTGGTGGCCGAACAGCCCCTGCGGGACATTGCCGCAGCACTGGACATCAATGCCGAGTTCGATGAAGGATTTGGGAAAGTAGCCAACCAGATCCGGGAAGCCATCGCCCAGATGCAGGATTCGTTGAATCAGCTCAATCAGGAACTAACCGCCAACCAGGAACAGATTGCCGCCCTCCAGGATCGGGTAAAAGAACTGGAGGACAAACTGGGTGGAATTGCCCAGGAACGTTCGGCACTGGTGCAGCGCATGGAGGCTCTGGCCAAAATCCGAGAACAATTCAACAAAGTGGAACGGCTTTTTGGCAGGGACGAGGCCATGGTGCTGAGGCAGGGCAATGATGTCATCATCCGCCTGATCGGCCTGAACTTTGCTCCCGGCAAGGCGGTCATTGAACCTCAGTACTTTTCGCTTTTAACCAAAGTGCAGGAAGCCATTCGCACCTTTCCCAACTGCACGGTGACCATCGAAGGTCATACCGATTCCCACGGCAGCGATGCGGCCAACCTGCGGCTCTCGCAAGAACGTGCCGAAGCGGTGAAGGCCTACTTGCTGGCTAACATGGGGCTGGAGCCTTCCCGGATTAATGCGGTTGGTTTCGGGGAGAGCCGGCCTATCGCCAGCAACGAAACCCCGGAAGGCCGGGCCAAGAACCGCCGTATCGATATCGTCATTCACCCGGAAATCCCCGGTACCGAGTAAAATTCCGGGGCTGTCCGATTTCCCTGATTTGATTGACCTTATCCTGTGCTTCCCGTCGGGTTTCCCCGCGGGAAGCACGAATTTTAAAGAGGCCGCTTCTTTTGCAGCGCTGCCCGAGGCGGTCCATCGAAAAGATGTTGACATCATACACTGGGCCCATATCTGGAGGATCCACGATGAGCAGTGAAGAACACTCCGGCGATGTAAAGAAAGGCAAAGCCGGCCAGGAGAACCGGGAACCATCAGAGCAGAGCACTGAATTTGCCGGTTCTGAAGAGAGTACTGGCGGCAGCGAATCCCAGGAAGCTTTAAAAGGCAAGCCTTCCTCAGTAGGCCAGCGAATCTCCGAACTGGCCGAGCGTGGGGAGCAATTGCTGAAATCCGCTGCCGAAAAAGTTGAACATCTAGCCGAAGAGTTGAGCGAAACCGCCCGGCTGAAGTTGGAGCTGCGCCGCCTGGAAGGAGAGTTGAATCACAATTACCGCCAGCTGGGCCGGGAAGTGTGGGAGGCTCTCAAACGGGGGGAAACACCTCCTTTGCAAAACGAAAAGGTGACTGCCCTGGTCAGCCTGCTCAGCGAACTTTCCGATCTGCTTGCGGCCAAAAAGGAATCATTGGCCAGGGCAGAGAAAAACCCCGGGGAAGAGAAACCAGGGAGCTAACATGCCGGAGCTTTCACAAATTTTTGCCTGGCTGCAAACGCTGCTTTCTTACCAGTTGTTTGCCCTCAATCATACGCCGGTAACCCTGGCTTCTCTTCTCATGTTTGCTTTTGTGCTGGGTAGTTTTTATCTGGTATCAAAATTTGTTTCTCACAGACTCCTGGGCCGGTTTCTGCGCCGTTTCAATATCGATCAGGGGACCCGATTCACTTTCCAGCGCATTACCCATTACCTGTTTATGATTGTCGGCGCGCTGGTTGCCTTCCAGTTTGTGGGGATCGATCTGAGTGGTCTGGCCGTTATTTTTGGCCTCCTGAGCGTGGGAATCGGCTTCGGGTTGCAAAACGTAACTTCCAATTTTATTGCCGGATTAATTCTCCTGTTCGAGAGGCCCATCCAGGTAGGGGACCGGGTTACGGTGGCCGACAAGGAAGGGGATGTCGAAAGCATCAACATCCGATCCACTACCATCCGGACCCCGGATAACATCTTTGTTATCGTGCCTAACTCGGAGTTTGTTGCCAACGCGGTTATCAACTGGTCCCATATGGATCCCAAAATCCGGATTTCGGTGGAGGTGGGTGTTTCCTACAATTCGGACCTGGACCTGGTGCTCGAGACGTTAATGGAAGTAGCGGAAGAGCATCCCGATGTGCTCAAGAAGCCGGCGCCCGAAGTGCTGTTAAACAGTTTCGGGGACTCGGCCTGGAACATGGTCTTGCGAGTATGGATCGCCGACCCCAAAAAGTACCCGGTCATCGTATCGGAGCTTCACTGTGCTATTGTTCGTAAATTTCGCCAGGTGGGCATCGAGATCCCCTTTCCTCAGAGGGACATCAATTTCCGCGGCCCTCTGATAACCACATCTGGAGCGGAATCGTGAACAAAACATTTTTGCAAAGGAAAAACGCCAGAATATGTGAAGGAGGCCTGCCATGACCATGTGGGAAAAACTGCGAGAAGAACTGGCTCGCGTTGCCCAGAAAACAGAGGAACTGGTCAAAACCGGAGCCGAGAAATTAAAAGAAACCGGCGAGAAAATCGGGGCCCAGGGCAATTTTCTGGCCGCACTGGCCCGAATAAAAACCGAATTGCACGCCCTCAATCAGCGTAAAAACGATGCCTTCCGCCAACTGGGGGAGCGGTACTACCAGCTGGCCGAGGAGAGGCGTCTGGGACTGTTCGAGGAGATGGCGTCCGATCTCATTGCCCTCCTCCAGGAACTGGAAGAGAAAGAACAGCAACTGCTGGCCGAGAAGAAACAGCTGGAAGAGGAATACCGTGCCAGAGGCCTGGAGGTGAACGCAGTGGAGGCCCTCGTAGAGGACCTGGAAGCCGGCGAAGCAGGGATCGAATCGCTTTCCATCGATCGCCAATCCCCTGCCCTGGGCAAGGCGCTTAAAGATCTGAAATTGCCCCAGGACGTGCTGGTCAGTCTGGTCGTCCGCGGGGAAGAGGTTGTGATCCCCCGGGGAGATACAGTGTTGCAGGAAGGGGATCGGATCTCTTTGTTGGGCAAAAAACCCGCCCTGGATGCGGCCCGAAAATTTTTTGTTGCTCCGGGACCGGAAGGCGAATCTGATTCGTTAGAGTAAAAACCTGGAAGCACCGTGAAGAAAGGAAAGGCCATGTCCCTCAAGGCAAAGTATTGGGTTTTGATCATAGTGGCAGCCCTGTTTATCGCCGTTTTGCTCCAGAACACCGAGCCGGTAACGTTGCAGTTGTTGTTCTGGTCTGTCTCCATGTCGCTCATCATTCTGGTGTTCATTTTGTTATTACTCGGTTTTGTTTTGGGGTACGTTTCGCACAGCCTCATCACCCGGCGCAAGGCGAGCCGGCAGGGGGCCCAGCCGCCCACAGCACCCTCCGGCGCCGGACCAGGCTCTCCTCTCCCTTGACTGGCTTTGTAGTTTTCAGGAGGCGTTTGATTAATGGCCACTAGAATATTGCGAATCTGGTTTTTTTTAGCCTCTACCGTGCTGATAGCCTTTCCAGATTGGCTGGGGGCTTATCGCCCGTTCAATACGGAGGATGCCTATCCCACGGGAAAAGGAATCTGGAACCTGGAGATCAGTTACGACCGGCTTCGTTTCTCCGATCGGGAATCCCATCACTTTTTGCAACTGATTCCTGTGTGGGGTGCAACCGCCTGGCTGGATCTTTCCGTAACCCTCCCTTATCTGATCATCGATCAGTCCTCGCAAACCTTTCACGGTTATGGGGATGTGGTTCTCGCCAGCAAATGGATCCTTGTGGAACCCCGCTCGGGCAGGCCGGGAATTGCTTTTCGGGGTTCGGTAAAGCTCCATACCGGGGACGAAAAGAAAGGTCTGGGTAGCGGGGATGTCGATCTGGAGGGGGTTGTGGCCGGGTCCTATCGGGTGGGAAAAACGTACCTGCACGCCATGGCCGGCTATACCAGGGTCGGCCGGGAGAAAGATCAGCAATTAAAAAACTTTGCTTTCGGGGGTGTGGCTCTGGATGCCCCACTGAAAGGGCCGTTTCGTCTGGCCGGCGAGCTGGAAATTTCTCAGCCCCAGGCCCGGAATCAACATGGATTGGCCCGGCAGGCCCTGCTTGGCGGGTACTGGCTTATTGGAACGCGCATGGTACTGGATGGCGGCGTGCGTTTTGGTTCGGCCGACGTTTTCCCTAAATGGAACTGGTTTCTTGGGCTGACTCTGTTTTTATGACCTGTTTTAAAAAAGAAGGATGAAACGGAAAAGGAGTGAAGATGGCCAACAGATACAAACTGCGATTGTTCAGTCTGGGATTCATCGTTGCGCTGGCATTTTCCGGAAAAGCGCAGCAAAGTGAACCCGCCTTCGAGGCTTTCAAGCAACAGTTTCAGAAGGAGTATTTCAGTATCGGCGTTCTTTTCCAGGGGGTTGCGGATTTCCAGCCGGAGCGCAGCATGGCCGGCCGAAACGGCTTCTCCATTGCCAATGCCCGCCTGAGAGTTTATGGAAAAATGGATGCCGGCTTTGGCTATCTGGTACAGTCCAGCTTCGTTAGCAATCCTGTGTTGCTGGACGGCAAGATGTACCTGGAGGTTTCACCACAACTGGCTGTGGATTTCGGGCTCTTCAAGGCGCCGTTTTCGGGGGAATTGTTGACCAGTGCGGCGGCCCTGGATTTTGTGAATCGCTCTCAGGTGGTATCGGCCCTGGCACCGGGAAGGCAGATTGGCTTTCAGTTCCGCGGCCGGGCGGCTCAGGATCGACTGCACTATTTTGCAGGCATGTTCAACGGAAACGGACGCACGTTCTCGGGAAACGACAATAATCACTTCCTCTATGCGGCCAGAGCGGCCTTTTACCCCCTCAAACAGGATGGAGTAAGCCGCCAAGCCCCCCATGTGGAAGTAGGGCTGAACGGCGCAGTAAGCAAGGACGATCGTGCAGCGATTCCGTTCCCCGGGCTGGATGGTCCTTTCTCGGGGAATCGGTACCTGTATGGCCTGGATCTGCGTGCCGAACGCTATCCCTACCTGCTGTCCGGCGAAATTCTGGCAGCTTCTCTGGATGGCCGAAGCGGTGCCCGCATGGTGGACATCAACCCCTGGGGATTTCACCTTACCGGCGGCTACTACGCCATGCCCGACCTGCAGTTGCTGGTGCGCTGGGATTCCCTTCACCCGGATGAGGTGGCCCCCACCGTCAACCTGCTCATTCTTGGTTTGAATTACTGGCCCAGTCAGATCGCCGAATTCCAGTTGAACTGGGTGGCGGACACAGACAACAATCTGGTGAAAAATGGCCAGTGGCTGGTGAACGCTCAGATTTATTTTTAACCACTCCACCAGCAGGAGGGCTGAGCAGAGAAGTGCGCTGAAGCCGGCTTCTCCGATCTTTTTTAATGCACGTTTGTCCGCTGTGCAGGGCTGGTGGGCGGGCGGGAATCGGCCGAGCCCATTGCGGAAGCCGGTTCGTTCACCTTTTCTGAAATCGCAGCCGTTTCCGATTGCCCGGCTCACCCCGCAGCCGCTTCGGTTCCGGCTTTCAACGGTTCCTGGTTGCCGGTGTTACCCCCTGCTTGCCAGCATCAGGCCCTCCGGATCGCCTTGCCTGGCCGGGCATCTCGGACGCCTTTTCCCTCTGAAATGAAACACTGATCGGGTCCAATTCCTGAATTTGCTTGAGCCTGAAGAACTGTTGTGGGCGGCTTGTGGAAGGGCGGAAGCACAGAGCGTACCCCAATAGAAGAACCGCTTAAAACCGCTCCGCAGGATGTACAGCCCCCGGGGAACCTTTTCATCCCGGAGAAATAAACCCTATGGCCGCTGATTTTACGGATTTTTTCAAATTTGGAAACGCCTTGAAAAAAAATTGATGTCCCGCTAAATTTGGAGGTTTTAAGATGAAGATACCTGTTCTACATCTGGAAGATGGTATCCACCATTTTGATTTCCTGATTCGTGGTGGTACCTTGCACTTCTACCGGGATGAGGTTTACCCGGAGGATATTCGCGTTCACGTTCGGGTGAACAAGTTCGAGAAATCCATGCAGTGTCACCTGGACGTGGCTACCCGGGGCCATTATACCTGCGATCGGTGTCTGGCC
>RFHE01000262.1 GCA_003696445.1 Calditrichota bacterium
GTGGATGCGGCGGCCATCATCAACTACCGGCGCGAGGTCGGCCAGATCTCCAGCCTGCGCGATCTGCGTTCGGCGCCGTACCTGTCCTATTTTGGCTACCGTAATACCCGCAATTTCATTCGCTTTGAGCCGGTACAGCGCGCCCCGGAATTCCACGGCCACCTGCTGATTCGCATGCACAATACCCCCTTCTTTACCGAAGAAGAGGACGCCGCCACCAGCGCCGAAGCCTCCCAGTTGGTCAACAATCAACTCTCCCAGACCTTTTCCCTGGGTATAAGCGACAACAACTACCCGGACGTGTACACCCGGTTCATGGGCAGCTACGGCAACGGGATCAAGGTAGGCTATTCCTACTGGCACGCCCTGGATGAGCCGGTTCTGCGCTCGGATTTGGGTTTTGCCCGCTTGCCCCGAGCCAAACTGTACCTGGGCATCGAGAACCGGCGGCTGGGTCCGGTGGAGCTGCGCAAATTGTACCTGGGAAACTATGCCCTGGCCTTTGGCGAAGGGGTGGTGATGGAAAACACCGATTTTTTCATCCCCCGGAAGAGCGGCATTGGCTTTCGCAAGCGCTTCCTCGGGCTTACCGGCGACAATTCCCGCACCCGCCAGTACAAGCTGACCGGTGCCGCCGCCGAGCTGGCCCTGGGCCCCGCCCACCTGTTTCTGTTCGGCTCCTACGACAAGCGGGACGCCATCCTCAATACCACCCCGGTGATGATCAACGGGAAGGCGCATTACCCGGTCAATCAATTCATTGTGCTGGATCAGCGGTTTCGGTTTGCCCCGGCGGACAACTTCCGCCGCCAGGCCGGCCTGCCCTGGCGGGATGTGGTCAAGGAACTGACTTACGGCTTCCACGCCGCCTACGATGTACTGCCGACCAGTCAGATTGGCATCACCTATTACGAGAGCGCCTACGACCGGCTGCTGCGACCCAACATCGAGGAGGTGGTGGATCCGGGCAACCTGAACCAGCTGATTCGAGCCGACAACGAGGTGTTTAATTCCTACGGCGGGCCCATCTCCGACGGCGAAAATCCCATCTGGGGCGATGCGCTCTCCTTCCGGCGGGTTTACGGCGTCAATTTCCGCACCGTCCACAATAACGTGGCCCTGCAGGGGGAATATGCCGAACTGGACAAAGGCGAGTTTCTGAGCGGCAACCCCCATGCCCTGGTGCTCAATGCCTACATTCAGTACAACAGCTTTTACCTGTTCGGCCTGTACCGGGACTACAGCCTGGACTTCGACAACCCCTACCAGCGTTCTTTCTCCAACTACCGGCGGTTCAAACGCACCGTATTCGAGCGCTTTTTTCTGCTGCAGAGCCCCTTCTACGGCCAGCTCTACTCCAACAATCCCCAGCCGCAGAGCGAGCGGGGATTTTACTTTTTTTCTCGCTACCAGGTGAACCGAAAATTTGTCCTCACGCTGGAGAACGACAACTGGCGCCGGGTGGCGGACGACGCCACGCAGTTTCGCCTGGTGGGCACGCTTAATTACCGGCCCATTTTTCCCCTGCAAATCATTCTACGCCAGAAATACCAGGGCCGGGAGCGAGAAAATCGCCTGACCACCGAGTACTTCGAATCGCTGGAATTTCGGGGGACCATCCGTGCGCGGCTCTCCCGCTTCGACGAGCTGAGTTTGCTGTACATGAATTCGGTGACCAAATTTCGCCCCCGGCCCCGGCTCTACTACCCCATTACTCCCGGGGATTCCCTGGACACGGCCAATCTGGCCGGCAATGTGACCGCGCCGGGCGAAGCGCTGGGCGGCAGTTTTACCCACAACTTCAACCCCTGGCTCAAGGTGCGTGGATTTTTCGGGTTTTACCGGGGGTTTTTCTGGAATTTCGAAGACACCCAGTTTGCCGTGGTGGACAGCGAGCGGGGAGCGCTGCGCTGGTGGGTTTCGCTGTATTCCCGCCTGAGCAATCAGCTGAGCGTGCGCTTTAAGTACACTCGGGACGTGGCTTTCCCCATCACCTATTTCCAGACGCGGGATACCAACAACGTGCCCATTCCGCCCCACGACGGCCGTTACTACCAGGCAGAATTTATTCAGCGAACCCAGGATTATTACTACTTTGAAATGAACGTGCATTTTTAAGTCGGAGTAAAACCGACCGGCAATGACGGATGACAACAGGAAACGAGGCCGACGATGAAACTGGTTTTTCGAGCCTATTTAATCGGGTTGATGCTCGCAGCAAGTGTGCTGGCCCAGAATTTTTTAAGCTACCCGAATGGTGAGTACTGGCGGTTCCCCAATGCCCGATCGCTGGCGCTGGCCGGTGCCGGATCGCTCAGCCTGCAGGGGGTGGGGGCGCTGGTGTACAATCCGGCCGCGCTGGCCAATGGCCGGGCCAGGTTGGAAGGGGAAATCAGCCTGACCGGCCGCAAGCTGGAGGAACGGCGCGGATTCCCGGTGTTTAACCGCATCGACGATGTGGTGCAAAACGGCGTGTATGCCATCAACAATAACTGGTTTGGCAACTTTCAGGGCGGGGTGGTTTTTCGGCCGGCCTGGAAGGGATTCCGGCCGCTGAAAGCCATTTCCGTGGGCCGCTTCACCGAACTGGATCAGGACTACGATTACGAGGAGGAGGTGCGGGAAAACATCTTCGGGGATTCCCTGATTGCCTTCAACCGCATTGTTCAGGACGGCCGGTTAAGCCGCTACGGGATCGGCGTTGCCGTGGCGGTGACGAAAAACGTGTTTCTGGGAGCCCAGCTGGGAGTTCTTTCCGGGGATCTGAGTCGCGATTCGACCATTGCTTTTGTGCGCCGCGGGGGCGACGTGCGCGGCGGCAGGGAAGAGCGCAAACTGGACAATACGCCGCTGGTGGCTTCCTTCGGCCTGCTGGCCCGGATCAATTCCCGCCTGGCGGTGGGCAGTTACCTGAAATTGCCCTATTCACTGAAATACAATTACCGGTTTGCCGCCATCTGTAACGGCTGTCTGCCCAGAGATGTGGTGGGGCGGGAGACGCTGGAGTACCCGCTGGAATGGACGCTGTCCGCAGAATATCAGGCGCGCCAGGCCCTACAGGCCCGCCTAAGCGTGGAGTTTAATTACCAGTGGTGGTCTAAAGTAGCCTGGCGAAGGACGATCAACGGCAACCAGTTTACCTGGGGAAATTACGACGATGTGTTTTCCGTTCGGGTAGGGGTGGAACACATTTTTTACAATCGGATTCCCTTTCAGGTGGGCTTGCAGTACCGGAGTTTTTTCCAGCGCAAGCAGACCACCCGTACCCTGATCAGCGCCGGCACCGGCTTCATGAATCGCTGGTGGCGGGTGGATGTGGCCGGTGGGGTCAGCCGCCTCAATTACCGCTTCCCGGACCTGTTTCCCGACACCCTGTTCGGCGGCAACCGGAATAACAGTCCCATCGATACGGTTCAGGAAACCTATTTCTTCGGTCTGGCCACGGTGCGTTTTTTTGTTAAATGAGCCCCGCCCAGATTTTTGTTGATCCTGACGTCAGGAGAAGGTTTTCCCACCGGCGGGGCACGAGATTGGGTCGGGGCACGGGTGTGGGTAGGGGCCCGGCCTGCCGCGCCCCTACGGTTGTAACCTGAACATGTTTAGCGGTCAGGTCGTTGAACAGGGGCCAGAGGGCCGCCGGGTTAAAAAACCATACAGAGGCCACAGAAAATGACCCAATTTGGAGTACCCAATCGCCTGAGCGGCCTGAAGGATGTCCTGCAGCCCGGGCTGCTGATTCTGGCGCTGTTGCTGCTTGCCTGTGCCGGGGGCAATCGCTTTCATCCCAACCGGCCGCCTGCAGCCAAAACGCAGGTCATCATCCACAACAACAATTTTCTGGATATGTGGGTTTACCTGGAGCGCGGCTCGGATA
>RFHE01000263.1 GCA_003696445.1 Calditrichota bacterium
ATGTAGGGGTCGAACTTCATGATGGTTACACTAAGGCCCCGGGACTTTAGCAGAAAACCAAGGGAAGCACAGAAAATGCCTTTGCCCAGCGAAGAGACCACACCGCCGGTTACAAAAATAAATTTGGTTCCAGGCACAATTTTTCTTTTCACAGGATCGTCCCTTGCTTGGTTAACCTCGAATTTAACTGCCGTAGATCGTCTTCGGTGTCGATGCCCGGCGAAGGGTTGGCATCGGCTTGAACATACATGGGCACCCCCTGATGCAGAAAGCGCAACTGCTCCAGCTGTTCGGCTTCTTCCAGTTCAGAGACCGGCCACAGCGGAAACTGGAGCAATACCTCCCGGCGATACACATACACCCCCACGTGCCGTGCCACACTTTTCAGCGGTTTGAATGGTGTGGAACGGAAAAACGGCAATGGTCTTCGGCTGAACAAAAGGGCCTGTTTTTGCCGGTTTAAAAGTACTTTGGTGACCGAAGAGCTCGTCCATTCGCTTTCCGATTTCAGTGGTGCAGCAAGGGTCCCCACCGGCCAGGTGGTTTCCTCTTGCATGAACCGGATCAATCGGCTCACCGCCGACACATCCACCAGGGGTTCATCGCCCTGCACGTTCACCACCAGTTCTGCATCCAATTGTCGGGCAACCCAAGCCACCCGTTCCGTACCATTGGCCAGATGCTCCGGGGTCAAAACAGACTCGCCACCGGCCTGCTCCACCACCCGGGCAATTTCTGCATGGTCGGTAGCAACGAGCAACCGATCCTGAGGCTGAATTTTTTGCGCACGCCGCCACACCCATTCAATAAGCGGCCGGCCGGCCACCTGCCTCAACGGCTTGCCCGGAAGGCGCTGTGAACCAAAACGGGCTGGAATGACAATTACCACCCGGGGCTTCATTTGATGACTTTGGGCACTTTAAAGAAATTGCCTTTTCGATCCGGCGCGTTGCGCAAGGCCTCTTCTACCGGCAAAGAGGGCTTGACCTCATCCTCCCGCATCACATTAGAAAGAGGCGTGGTGTGGCTTAACGGTTCCACATCGCTGGTATCCAGTTCGCGGAGCTTTTCCACATAGGCCAGAATCCGATTCATCTCTTCGGTAAATTGCTGGTACTCCGGATCGGAGAATTCCAGTTTGGCCAGCCGAGCCAGGTGTTTTACTTCCTCTAATGAAATCGCCATTTGCAGTTCCCCTGCCCTTTGGAATTGGTAAGTTCAAAAATAAACGATGCCGCCGGTCAAAACAACTCCGGGGAAACGTAGTTCGGTTGCTCCAGTGAAAAGAACGCCGAGCCTAAACGGTTACACCCGCAGGGAAATACTCCGGGGTCAGATGCTTGGGCAGATGTGAGGGAAGCCACTCAATCAGCCTGATCCCCTCAGCTTCTGCCCAATTGGGGCTGGATACCCTCCACGAAGCAAACTTCCCTCGCCGGGCAACCAGCCCAGTGCCGGAAACCTAAAAAGAGAACCCCGCCTGTTAGGGCGGGGCACAATCAAAAAGGTTGATGTTCAAGATTTCAGAAATAGTTCACGTCGTTCAGGAAGTAACCGAGAGGGTCCTGCGGTTTGCCTTTGAAAACCACTTCGTAGTGCAAATGAGGATTGGTGGAAAGTCCGGTACTGCCTACTTCGGCGATTTTGTCCCCGCGATGAACAAACTGCCCGGGACGCACCAGAATGCGGCTCAAATGGCCGTAGTGGGTTTCGTAGCCGTACTTGTGATTGATGGAAATGAAATTGCCATATCCCCCGTTGCGACCGGCAAAAGTAACATAGCCGTCCGCAGGCGCAATAACCGGTGCACCTCGATAGGCCACCAGATCCACCCCACGGTGGAAGTGAATCTTGCCCAGAATGGGATGACGCCGATTGCCGAAGCGGCTGGATATATAGGCCTGAGGCACCGGTTTCAGCACGGGGAGATATTTTAGGGAATCCTTCTTCCGTTCCAGATTGGTCAGCAACTGGTTGAAGCTGGTTTTTTCCAGCTTTACCTCCCGTTCCAGCTTATTCAACAGCTGTGCGTTGTTGATCACCTTAGGGGCCAGCGGATGGTTTTGCAGTTCCGGCTCGTCAGCCAGGTCCACGCTGGCACCCCCGATACCCACCTTGCGCACATCCTCGCTCAAAGGTGGCAGATCCACCAGCGCCCGCAACTGGTCGTCTATCTGCTCAATGGAGGCAACATATCGCTGAACGTCGGAAATTTTTGTCTCCATGGAGGCGAGCTTTTTTTCCAGAAGGGCATTCTGGCTCTTCAATTCAGCAATGGTTTTGCTCTTTTGCCATTCGATCGATTCCCCCAACAAAATTCTGGCCACAAGCAAAGCCACCAAAAAAATCACCAAAAACAAGCCGAAGAGCCTTGGCAGGGTGAAAGTGATTTTAATGACCCTAGATGTCTGTGGATTGAGGTAAACCAGTTGTGGCTTTTTATTCATTTTCACCCCCTTCTTGCTCAATAAGCCAGAGAAAATAACCCTGTTTGTGATTTTTGTCAACCCGTGGAATAATTTTATTAGAATCCTTAAATAGTGAGCCATTTGACCCGTTCCAGCAGACCCGTTCCACTGGAAGTGGACGTTAAATGGGACCGTGATTCTGGCTAAAGGGGCAGGCCTTATTTAAAGAGGGCTTTAATACTGCCCCACGTCCTTGTGAGACTGCTGATTGTCGGGATTACCGGCAAAGAATCGGTAAATTGAGAGCTCCCATCTGTATTTTTAATTTGCAAGCGGTAATAAAACACTGTCTTTGCTTCCGAAAAATTCTCATCAACAAACTCGTAGGTACTGTTGCTTCCTTTCGGCGCTACTTCACCAATGGCAGTGAAGTCTTTGTTGTTAATGCTACGCTCCACCACAAAGACCTGGACACCGTTTTCCTCTCCAGTTTTCCAGGTAATGTAAATCCGGTTCTGAGAGGGCTCGGCCTGAAATTCAACAATGACCGCGTCGGCAAAAGCCAGCCCAATCAGTGCCAATAAAATTGAAATCCACGCTGTTTTTTGCATCGGTTTCATTGCTTTTTCAACAAGAAATTTAACCTTCCCTGTAGAAAAAACAATACTCATTTTTTCTTTTGCGAGTGAAAAGTCGCCTATTGTTTTCAAAATTGAAAGCCAAGGCTGAAGTAAACCAGATTCCTATCTTCAGGAAACAGGTGGGCAATGGTCATTTCAATCGGCCCAAGGAAGGAGTTTAGGGCGAATGAGAACGAGGCACTGTGTTTAAAATCCTTCCAGCGGATTGCCTCGTCCGGGCGGCGCCAGACGCCCAGCAAGCCGTAGTGAGCAACCAGAAAGCCTTCCAGGGGGAATCGCCAGCTCAGCTGATAACGCCAATCCAGACCGGCTTTTAAAAACTGACGGCCGAACAACTCCCGTTCGTGCAAACCGGGAAAATCGTGCTGGCCACCCACAAAGTACCATTCGGTGAACGGCACGGTTAAATCCCCTGTACCGAACTGCACTGAAGGGTGAAGGTTGAGCCTTCGGCCCAGCGGGTGATAGCTTTCCAGGGCCAGAAAAAGACGCAGGAAGGGTCGGCTGCTGCCCAGAATCCGCTGGCTGCCGGTTTCCCAGAACCAGCGATTGTAAATACCCCTGCGGGGAAAGGGAAGCCTGTCCCGGCGGTCCACCACCGAACTGATCCGAAAACTGCGCACCCGACGTTTTCCCTCGTAGGGAAAGGTCCCATCCCGAGAGGTAACCTGCACCGTTTCCCAGCGCAATTCGGCCAGAATCAGCCCCAGTCGGGCGATCTGCTGCCCTAGACCAAAACGGAACCCCCGGCGAATGATTCGGTAATCCTGCTGGAACCGAAACGCCTGGTAGTAATCGTCCCAGCGCTCGTGGTAATAGAGGCGCAAACGAGAGGTCAAGTAGGTTCGAAAAAGGCGGAAGGAAAAAATCGAAGCTTCGGCTTTTCGAACCAGCTCTCCCACCGATCCCAGCAGACTGACCCGGGTGGCGGTTCCCAGAAAATTTTCGTGGAGCAGCTCCAGAAAGCCCTGGGATTTGCGCTCCGAGGAGACCCGTGCGCCCATCTGAAGCACGGTGTAATCCCTTTCCTTCACCGTGATGCGCAAGAGATTCCTGCCCCCGCTGGTTTGCACGTGAAGCAAAACTCGATAGAACAACCCGGTGCTGTAAATGTTCTGGATACCCTTCAGGGCTTCCCTGAGGCTGAAGGGTGCGCCGGGTTTCAGCGGCATTTCTCTCAGCACCACATAGGGCCGGGTGGTTCGGTTCCCCCGAACCTCGATGGCGTCCACCCGACCGGGATTCCAGTGGACGATGGCCACACCGCTCGCCGAGTCCCACTGCACACGCTCCAAACGAAACAGTGGATTGTCCGGCTGCTGGAATGCAGTCTGGAGGGAGTCCAGCCAAAGCCGCAGCGCAGGCAGGGAAATGCCTTCGTTTACCGGTTTTTGCACGGCCAGGACTAGGCTGTCCGGCAATCGGGAAGCGGGCATCAGGGTGACCCGTTTCACCCCAGGGGCCGGCTGGGCCTGGAAGACCAACTCCCGGCTGGTCACATCTCCCCGAATGCAGGCACGGAATTGAAAATGGGGCCACCTGGTCTGCAGCCGGGCCAGGTCGCCCAGCACTTGCCTGGGGGACAGCGGGCTGTTCAGGATCCCGCCTGCCAGGCTCTGCTGGTCCTGAGGCAGGCCTTCCAGGGCCACTTTTGCCAACAGGTCAGGCGGGTGCGCCGTTTCCTGATTCATCCGGGCCAGACAGGCCTGCAGCCGGGGCAGTTGCCGGCGCATGGCCCGATAGCCCCGCTGAACCAGGGTATCCAGCAACCTGAAATCGGTGGATTCCACCCCTTCCAGGTCCGGCCTGACCAGCACGTCGGCCGCCGCCCGAAGGGCAGCCAACCGCTCGCGCATCATGATGGTGGTCACTTGATCGGCAATTTCCCAGGGGGCGCGCATGTTTTCCGGCCGGCGCAGCGGGGCCGTTACATCGACCGCCAGCACGCAGCCGGCGCCCAGATCCCTGGCCACATCCACCGGTAAATTGTCCGAAATGCCGCCATCCACCAGCAGCTTGCCCTCTTTCTCGAAGGGCGCAAAAAGCAGGGGGAAAGCCAGGCTGGCACAGATGGCCTCGGCAAGATCCCCACGCTCCAGGACCACCCGTTCCCCACGGGTCAAATCCGTAGCGATGGCCCGGAAGGCAATAGGCAGGCGATCGAAGTCCCCACCGACACGCAGGTTGGCCCCCAGCAACCGCCTGTAAAGCAGAAAAAGAATGCGCTGGCCGTAGGTGAGCGAGGGCGGAATGTAGGGGGTGAGCCCGTTGAGCCGGATTTGAAAAATATGCTTGCGCAGCATACTTTTTTGCGAAACCACCTGTTCCTGCCGGGCGGCTCTATCGGAAAAAAGGCTGTTCCAGTCCACCTGGCGAGTGAAACGGAGAATTTCCTCAGCCGAATAGCCGGCAGCAAACAGGCCGCCAATGACCGCCCCGATGCTGGTGCCGACAATCAAGTCCGGCTGGAGATGGGCTTCCTCCAGGGCTTTCAGCACGCCGATTTGAGCAAAACCCCGGGCACCCCCTCCGCTTAACACCAGCACCAGTCCAGGCCCGCCCGTGGGACGAGAGTCTCCGGCAGCAAAAGTTTGCTGGCATCCCGGTTGGGACTTCGCCTGTGAAGGGATTCTGTTGGTAGCACCGCTCACGCCCGAAAACACGCAGAGGGCGAGGAAAACACCTACAAACAGTCTGGTCGGCGGTAACGATCCGCTCATTTACGGTTGGGGGGCGTTGGCGTTTTTGCGTGTCAGAGCTTCGAAGTAAAGCTTAATAAACTTCCAGTATTCAGCCGAATACCCTTCTTCCCGGGAGCGAAGCATTTCCCGTCGTAGCAGGTCTTCCCGTTCGAGCAATTCCCGGGCAATTTGCTCAGGAGAGCGCACCACCACCGCTTCGCCCTGTTCGGCCTGCCGTTTGCGGGAATACTCCTTTTCCCGCACCGATTTTTGAGCATCCAGCAGACGGGAGAGAATGCGTTCCTGGCGCTCGATGACTTTGCGATCTACCTGTTTCTGTTTGAGTTGCTTGACCACTTCTTCCATTTCCTGGCTCAGGTTGTCCAAGCGCCCGGCCACATCCCGCCGATTGCCCATTTGCTGGCTGAGATTTTCCAGGGACTGCCGGATCATCTCCTGCTGGGCGGCCAGGCGGGCCAGGGCGTCCTCGGAGAGCTGCATTTTGCCCTGCGCCTGCTGCTGAAACAGGCTCAGGGTCTGCTGATTCAGCTGGCCTTGCTGGCCGGCCATCTGCTGCAATTGCTGCAAAAATTGCTCAAAGCCACTGGCCGAGTTGCTCTGGGACAATTGCTGCATGGATTGCTGAAGCGACATCACCGCCCGATTAAAACTGGCCATGGCCTGCTGCTGGGCCTGACTGGCCCGATGGGTATTGCGCTCCTCCAGCTCCTTCAACGCCTGATCCATGCTCCGCATCAGGCGGGAGAGGATTGGATTCAGCTGGGGGGAAAGGAAAAAAGTTTTCCGGGAAATCCCGATGAGATCCTGAATAATCCGGCTGCCGTTTTCTCGCAGGTAGGCCTGCTGGCGGGCAATTTCGGGGATCTGCGAGGAAGCCATATCGCTCCGTTCCGAGCGCTTCAGCAGCTGCTCCTGCCGGAAGGAGGCCCTCAAAAGTTTTCGGGTTACCCGTTGCATGGCCTGCATCAGGGCCTGTTTCTGTTCGTTCAACATGTTTTGCTGAGCCTGTTGCAACATGCTCTGCAACATTTCCATCTGGCGCTGGAGGTGCTGGCCCTGTTGTTGCGCACGGGTTTGGCTGCCCTGTTGAATTTCCTGCCGGAGCTGGTCCATTTGCTGGCTCAATTGCTGCTCCTGGGCAAAATCCTGGGCGCGCTGTAGCTCCCGGGCGGCTTCCTGAGCCTGTTGTTTTAACTCCTCCAGGGCGGCCTCCATCTTGCGATCCAGAAACTCCGCCTGCTCTTTCAAGCGCTGCTCCTGGCTGGCCAGACGCTGCTTTTCACGATCGGATAGCTCCTCCCGGCTCAATTCCCGATTGACCTTTTTCTGTTCTTCCAGAAGACTTTCGGCCAGCTTGACCAGTTCGTCCATGTGCTGTTCCATCTGAACCTGTTTGAATAGCTCATAAACCCGCTCCACACTCTGCTCAAATTGTTCCAAATTTTGTCGGAACTCACTGAGCGCCTGTTTCACTTTGTTCAGATCGGCCTTCTCCAGAGCCTCCTGCAACTTTTGCATGGCTTCCTGAAGCTCCGGAGGAGCCAGCTCGCTGAACATCTTCTGCAATTCCATGTACTTCTGGAGGGTTTCCGGGCTGAGCAGGTCCTGAGCATCCATCTGCTTGGTCAGTTCCTCCAGCTGCTGTTGTACTTTCTGCAGTTTTTCCAGAACCTGTTTCTGATTGCCCAATTGCTGTTCAATTTGTTTTTTTCGTTCCCAGTCCAGCTGGGTTTCTTTTTTCAGCTCCCGGTGAATTTCCTCCAGCGTTTTTTTCAATTCGCGGGTTTCTTCCACAGCTTCGCGGGTTTCTTCCAGCTGCTCGTTCTGCGCCTGAGCGCTCTGTTCCATCATGGTGAGCAGGGAGGGTAAACGGATGACAAAACTGCGGCTGCGGCTCGCCTTGGGCCCGCTGACCCGATCGTTGTCACGAACCTCCAGATAGTATTCAATGTAATCTTCCGGCATCATGTAAAAACGGGTCAGATCCCACAGGATTTCGCAGATGCCCGCCCCGGCGCCGGTGCGGCGAATTGGTAATTTGAGACTGAAACGTGTGGTGTCCCCCAGAGAACCGGCCCGGATTAAGCGACCGTGCAGTTTTAAATCAGTGAAACCAAAATCATCGCGCACCTTTACCTGCAGAGGCACTTTCAGGTCGCTGGCGAGGTCCACATCGCGGCCCGGCAGGACGACCTCGACGAAAGGGAATTCGTCGGGCACGGCAAAAAGGGCGTATTGAATAGGCCGGTAATTGGGAATGCTGTCGCGGTCCAGGATGTGTACCTGATACCAGCCATCTTTCTTGACAATAAACTGGCCCTGAGCACGGTTTTCCCGCACCTGAAGGGGCAACCGGGTAGAATCCTGAAACAGCAAAAAGGCCCGGGACAGCGGTTTGCTGCTCACTACCTCCAATTGCACCGAAGTGCCTTTCAGCGCCGAGACCTCGCCCTGGTTGGGATCGAGCAATTGCGGTTTCAGGCCGGTATAGGCCGGCGGGGTCAATTTTACCTGCAGGGTCTGCACCTGCGGCCGTTCCCGCACCAAAACCTCCCCGATCCCGCTCCTGGCCATGCGATGGCGAAACGCCCGACCGGGGATGGACGCTTCGAACCAGTACCGAAAGCCCTCCTTTACGTGGCTCATCTGATAGGCGAATTTACCACCGGGGGAAACCGCCAGGGGAATGCGTTGCCGGGCAGTGGTATCCGGGCCGGAGCTGGCCTGAATCACCACCCACAGTTTTTCCGGCACCACCCCCTGATAGTGACCGGTGAGCTGAACGGGGTCGTTTTTCAGAACCTCCAGTGTGCCGCTCTGGTTGTTGAGCTGCAGGGGAAGCGGCGGGTTATCCGGCCAGAGGGGTAAGAGGACTGCTCGGGCCGAGCGAGCCGTGGCACCCGGCCATAGCACCCCGACCAGGAGGACGGGCAGCAGAGCAAGGATTAGGCGCAGGCCGGGGCCTTTCAGGATGGCCGGTTGGACGATCTCGCTGAAATTCAGATGCCTGAACCTCTCAGCCAGTTGCTGGAGGGAACGTTCTTTCAGTTTTGGCGACACGCCCGCCTGATTGGACCGAGCCAGCTGCCAGTAATCGACAATGGCATCGGCAACTGCCGGATCGAGCGTACCGATTTTGCGGGCCGTTCGGTCCAGATCGGCCGCACGCGGCCGAAAAGCCAACCGGAGCTCCGGAACGACGCGAAACCAGAGCAACCAGCACCAGCCAGCCAGCAGAACAGCCCAGAACCCCAGGCGCAATCCCAGCGGCAGATCAACCAGAAGTTCCAGGAAGAAAAACACCTGAAATAGGACCAGGGAAAACAGAAGGCCTCCGAACAGGGCCCGCAACACCTCCAGCAGGTGTAGCCGCCAGTGGGTGGCCCGAAGGCGCCGTTCAAGATGTGCCGGTTCGTTGTTCATCAGCTCTCATTCCGAAGGATACTGTAACAATGCCCACAGCAGAATGTTGGTTCCCATCTGAAGTGCCTGCTTGCGTTTTTCCGGTGGGTCGCCATGGATCTCAGGGTCTTCGCAGCCATCACTAATATCGGTATTAAAACTGTAGAATGCCACCATTCGGCCCTGATAAAACAACCCGTAACCATGGGGCGGCCCTCCGGCGTGTTTGTGGATTTTGGGCAGGCCGTTGGGGAACTGGTAAAAAATGTGGTAAATGGGGTGAGAGAAGGGCAATTCCACCCAGTCCAGGTCCGGAAACACCTTTTTCATTTCACGCCGGAAGGCGGGATCCATGCCGTAATCATCATCGGCCCACAGAAACCCGCCGCTGGTCAGATAGCGGCGCAGGCGACTTACTTCCTCTTCGGAAAACTTAATGTTGCCGTGTCCGGCAATGTAGGCAATGGGGTATTTAAAAAAATCCTGATCGGTAATGCGGTGGGCTACTTCTTTTTTGGTGGTTTCCAACCCGACAGCCTGGCGAATCTGTCGAAACAGATTGACAAACGTGGTTCGGTTTCCGTACCAGTCCCCTCCCCCACTGTATTTGATGCGAACTACCGTCAGGGGGTCCTGAGCCCGAGCAGAAAATGCGCAGAGGAGCAAGCAGAAAAGAAGCGCAAACCGGCGAGCAGAGACCATTGGTTACAGGAAAATCTTGTAAGCCACCAAAACAACCATGGTCACGGTACCAACCGCCTTAATGGTCAGGCCACCGACTTTGCCGATCAGGGCACCAAGCACTGCATGAAAAGCCTCACGGGAAGGCCGATGTTTGACCACAAACTCCAGTAAAAAGGTTCCGATAATGACGCCAGAAAACCCTCCCACCAGGGCGCCCACCACTGGACTGAAGAAAGCACCACTAATGCTTCCAATCAGCCCGCCGAGGATGCCGGCGACCACCCCACCACGGGATGCCCCATATCGCCGTGCGCCGAGCACGATTATCAGATATTCAACGAATTCGATGAGCGCGGCAATCAACAACAGGGTAAGAATGAAGGAGAGATTAAATTTCTCGAAATTGGTCGCCAGTCCATAAAGGAATGAATCCAGCACCACCACAAAATTGCCTGGAATGCTCAAAAAGTTCGAAACCAGACCAAACAGCAAAACAGCCACAAACAGGATGTCAATAATCTCCATGTTCAATTCCCTTTCAATTCCTGACGATCCCTGTTAAAAACAGAGCCATTTCAAGGAATTTGGTAACCACCCCTCTCAAGAATTCTCTTCCCCGTCGTTTAGCAAGTCAGAATTGGACACTGGCGGCATACGCTTCACGCTCCTTGCGCGAGCTTAGCCCCAGCTGTTTGAGATAGCGCCGAACCCCGAGCCAGCCCACATTGGTGAAACCGAACTCTGGTGAATTTAAACGCCGGTGAATGCGGAAAGCTCCCAGTTTAGGTTCGCGGGCAACGATGTACTGAATTTTTTCCTCAATGTTCATTTCGGAAATATCTTTCACCTTTGAGGATTGGGCGGCTGCCTCGGCAGGTTTTTCGGCAGCGGGTGCGGCAGCAACCGGTTGTTGTTCGGCCCGCGCAGCCTCTGGCACAGCTTTAGGTGCAGACTCTCGAACGGTGGGTCCTCCGCGCGGCTCGGCTTGGACATGAGCCACCTCCTCCACCCGGGCTTCTTGCGCTACCGGCTCCACCACCTGCCCCGCCGCCCGGGCCTCAAACCTTTGTACGGCTTCTTCAACCGAATCGTAAACGTCCAGAATATGGTGGAATTCAAGCAATTCAAAAATCTCGTAAACATCGGGAATCATGCGAACCAGGTACAAATCGCCGCCATTTTCTCGGATTGACTTAATTTCGCTGATGAAGATGCCCCAACCAGCACTGCTGATGTAATCGACATCGCCCAGATCGATGATGATTTTGTAATAGCCCTGCTTGAGCAAATTGTTCAGCGCCCGTTCAACTTCCGAGGAGGTAGTGGTATCGATGTATCCACCAACCCGGATCAAGGCAATGTCGTTATTTGCGCCTAGGATTTGGGTGGTTACCTGAATGCCTTCCATCAGCACCCTCCAAATAAAATTAATTGGCGTTGCGCCTCTCTCTTCACTGAGTTGATTTTTAATTCTCCCTGTTTTGTCCGCTTAAACTACGATTCACTTTTTTCTTCCTCAACCGAATTTTCATTTGCTCCATCGCTACCGGTGGGCTCGGTCAAATCCGCCCCGGCTCCGGCCACCTGATCTATTTCGTTCAGGATTTGACTGGCTTCACTGGGTTCTGCCTCCTGCCGGGCCCGGACGGCGATCAGCTTCTCTTTGGACTTGGAACGCGGACCTCCAAAGGAGCGAGGGACCTGTGGAAAGGTCATTGCCTCTCCCGTTTCGGTTCGATATCCCACCATTACTTCTCCATCCAGCGTCAGCAGCGGCGTACCTGGCGGCTTCAACCGGCGCTTGCCACCCCGCTTTACAAACTGTATTCGACGCTCCTTGGTGTTTAATTTAGCCCTTTTTAATTCTTCGTAAATCAGCCGAGGAGAAACCTTGGTAAATCCATAAGCCTCAGTGTTTAAAATATTGCTGATTCGCTTGGCCCCGTACTCAGGGTGTTTTTGAATGATGTCGTAAATCTTGGTTTTTACCTCGATGCTCAAATGCTTGGCGGATAAATTGGTGTAGCCATGGAGCATCTCGCGCAAATATTCGTAGCCACCGGCTTCATAAATCTTTTTGTAACGGTAGTAGGTGGTGGGCGAAATGCCAGCAGTCCGGCAGGCCTGGGCCACCGTTTTACCATTGTCGGCCCTCACCGATTCGAACAGGTCCTTGAACATCTGTACTTTTACATCCACCGCGGTCATGTTTTCCTTAATGGCCACCAGGGTAATATCGTCGTTCTGCTCGAATCCGCCGGTAAAATCCAGGATATCTTCTTTCACCTGCTTCACAAATTCCACCACATCCAAGTGGCCGTATTTGCGAATGGCGGCAAGGAACCGTTCCTCGCCGTAGAGTTCGCGCTTGGGATTCATGGCCTCGGTGATGCCGTCGGTGTAAAGCACCAGAATGTCATCGGGGTGGAGGCGAATCCGGTCTGCCTGGATGCGTTCGGCAAACAGGCGGATATCCGGCAGAGTAATGCCCACCGGAAAGCCTGACGGGTTCAGGTAAAAGGTTTCCTGGGTTTTGGCCCGGTACAGGATCATCGGGTTGTGGCCGGCGCTGGCAAAGGAGACCATGCGTTCTCTGGAATCGAGAATCACGTAGAACATGGTAACGAACATGCCCCGGCGGATGTCGTCGGTAACAAAGGCGTTGACGCGGGTCAGCACTTCGGCCGGATTCTTGTTGCCCCGGGCCTCCAGGCGCAGGGCCGTGCGAATCATGGTCATCACCAGTGAACCAGGAACCCCCTTACCGGACACATCGGCCACGCAAATGCCGATACTGTTCTCATCCACTTCGACAAAATCGAACAGGTCCCCTCCCACTTCTTTGGCCGCCTGGTAGTAGGAGGCAATGTCGTAGCCCACCACATCCGGGAAATCGTCGGGCAGCAACATCTGCTGAATTTCCTGAGCCACCTGCAACTCTTTCTGCAGGCGTTGCTGTTCGATGAGATTGTACTGGACCTCGCGGAATTTGGTGGTCATTTCGTTGAAAGCCTGGGCAATTTCGCCCAGCTCGTCCCGGCTGTCGAAATCGATCTCATCCTCATCCACCGTGCCCCGGCCCACCTGGCGGACCCATTCGGCCAGCTTGTGAAAAGGTTCGGTAATCAGCCGAACCAGCACGAAGATGCCCCCATAAGCCAGAACGAGGAACAGAATCAGGCCCAGCATCAGTCGGCGCTGAGTCCGCTGAATTTCCCCCTGAATGAACTGGCGATGAATGGAAACCAAGGCATAACCCAGTGGTGCCGGATCCACCTCGGTCAATTGAACCGGACTCATTACAAAATAGGCCACCGAATCCGGCCGCGTATTTTTCAGAACGCGAACCTGGTCCAGCACCCGGGCAACCGGCAGGTCGGTAACAGCCATCCGCGAATTCAATTTTTCGTAAACAATGGGATACAATGCCTTGACGGTGAACTGGCTATCCAGAACCATGGTTTGAGCAATCAGGTGGGGCCGGGAATCCTTGATTGACTTGGCGGTCTGAAACAGCACCAGGTCCTGGTCCTCGTCCAGCGCTTCCCAGCATAATTCAGCGAAATTTTTGGTCAGCGCGGCACTTTCACTGAACACCCGCTGGCGCACGTCCTGGCTCACCTTGCTAAACAGAAAGGAAAAAATGCCCACGGCAATCAGCGTCACCGCCAGGGAGGTAACCAGAAAAAACTTGGTCCGCAGAGTCAGCGAATCCCACCATTCCAGCAGCTTGGGTTGGACCTGATCTTCCCGAACCTTGGTCAGACGAAGCTCATTGCCATTTTCGGTAATGTTGTACTTAATGTCGTCCATGAGCTTGCGCATCATGAAGATGCCCAGCCCACCCTTTTTGCCGATCTGAATATATTTGTTCAGATCGGGATTTTTCACCTGCCGGGGATCGAAGCTGCGCCCCTGGTCGATGATGACCATGGTCAGGCTCATGCGGCGCACAATAGCCCGGATGGTAATCTGGCCCTCCTCGATGTCCTGATAACCATGGCGGATAATGTTAGTGCAGGCTTCGTCGACGACCAGCTTAAAGGAGTTGACGATCTTGTGGGAGAATTTGTACTTCTTTCCGATCTGTTCAATAAAATCCCGTACCCGATTCAGTTGGGACATCTGGGCGGGAATGGTAATCTCTTCTTTGGCAACGTTTTTAAACATAAGGGCTCGTTAATCTGGTCCTAAATCCACACCTGCCCCCTGGCAGGCAATCCCTTTGCCTCCTCTCAATCGCCCCACTCCAATGCTGTTATTATAACAAACTTTTTACCGATTTAAAAATTTCTGGGCCATTCGCCCTACCGCTGCTGGGTACGGCGCAGCCGGTCTTGGGCATTTTTAATGGCATCCTGGACTTTTTTGTTAAACGGATATTTTTCAGCCAGTTTCTTCCAGATTTCCAGGGCCTCCTGGTAGCGCCCCTTCAGATACAGCTCGGTCCCGATGATGTACTGGCGCTCGGACTCCGGATCCATTTCCTCTTTGCCTGCGCCCAGCCCTTTACGTGCCCGCTCCAGATAATTGCGAATGGCCTGATTGGAGGGATCGAGCGCCAGGGCTTCTTCGAACAGGGAGAGGGCCCGCTCGTACTCCCCAAGATCATACAATTGCAACGCCTGCTGCACGTACTGCTGCACCTTGATCCGATTGGCCAGGCTGGTGACTTCTTCCTTCAGTTTGGGATCGTCTGGGGCCAGTACCAGCGCTTCGCTGAGAATCTGCAGTGCATCCGCATAATTGCCTTTCTGGAACTCTTCCCTGGCCTTAACCACCAGGCTATGCACCTGCTCGGCAAGCCTGCGCCGGGTGGTGTTAATGGCTTCTTGAATAATCGGATCATCCGGGGCACGCTCTAGAGCCAGAATGAATTCCTTCAGGGCATCGGTAAACTGGTTTTTTTGCAGGTAAACTTGCCCTTTCTCAAAGTGCAATTGCACCAGCCGCTGGTTTTCTCGGGCCAGCTCCTTGTCCACCGCCTGAGCAATGGCCTGCTTCTGGCGCTCTTCCAGGCTACGCTGGATTAACCGATTGGTGCTGTCCAGCATGGCCTTGGCCGTTTTGTGAAAGGGATCCTCAACGATCACCTGCTGAAATTCGGCATAGGCATCGAAAAGCCGCTTCTGTTGCAGGTACTGCTGGCCCCGCTCCAGATGTTCCTTGATCCGCCGGGCCCTTTCTTCGGCTTTGGTGCGCTCCACCAGTTCCATTTCCCGCCGCTTGCGCGCCTCCTCGGCCAGGCGAATTAATTCCTCCCGGGATTTGCTCAAATTGAATTTAATGGAAAAGCGATGGGAGGGCGAAAAATCGCCCTGGTAGCTCAAATTGCCGTAGGCATAATCGATTTCCATGAACCGGTAGCGCAGGCCCGCGCCAAAGGCCAGGTTGCTCTGGTCGTACCCCAGCCGGATGGTTCCCAGATTCTGAAAATGGTATTCACTACCGGCATGGATGCGCGTGGGACCAAGCTCCGGTTTAGCGTAGTCCAGGGCAAAGGTGAAGCGTCCGCCCACCCCTACCGGGAACGATTTGGCCAGCCCGATGCGCACTTCCTGCGGCAGCTCCTCGCTCACCGATCCGAGTTTCAGTTGCGGCTTGATCAGATTTTGAATGCGCACTCCCACGGTCAGGTTTTCAAAGAGGGCGGACTGCCAGGGCGGATGAATCATCAGGCCGGCATCCAGGCCGATTCCGCTGGAGACGGCGTTGTTAAAGCTGAATTGCTGGCGATGAAACTTGAAGGTCAACCCACCGGTCAGCGAATAGGGGAGTTTTTTGGCGTAGGAAATGTACAGTTCCCCCACGTCGTAGCTGGCGGTGCCTTGCTGGATGTTAAACTCGTTGACCACAGGAATGTCGCTGCCGGATCCGACCCGGGCATAGCCCAGTCCCACCGTGCCGAACTGCAGGGTCGGGTAAACAAAACCGATAAAATCGTAGGCTGCCCCGGCAATCAGCGAAGAGTGAAACAGGCTCAGGCTCATGCGCGGGATGTATTCCAGACCGGCCGGATTCCAGAAAACCGCCGCCGGATCGTCCGCAATGGCTACAAAAGCACGCCCCATGCCAAAAGCCTTTGCACTGCCGCCCAGCTCGTTGATCACATTCTGCGTGCCGGCATCTCCATCGGACTGGCTCCAGCCCGCTACACTGCCCAGGCCGAATACCGCAACCAGCACCCAGAGGAGTACTCCTGAAACGCGTTTCTTCGCCTTCATCACAGGCCTCTATTTAATAAAGGCAACTTTGGTTTGCAACGTTTTGCCGCCGCCGGAAGCAAATTTGATTCGCAACACCGCCACATAAACCCCGTTCAACACCTTCTGCCCCAGGCCGTTGGTACCGTCCCAGGTAATGGCTCCGTCGTAAAGGCCGCGCTGCAAACCCTTGCGTTCGGTCCGCCAGACAAGTTCGCCAAGTAAATTGTAAATCCGTAGATCTACATCACCATCGTTCTCCATAAAAAATACAAAGCGTGTCTGGCCCTGCGCCTCACCAAACGGATTGGGATAGTTACCGAAAATCTTTTCCGGATCGCTGGACACCACCGAGATGGGCGGCGAACTGAACACATCGACCAGATTCTGTACTGGATTACCGACCGAATCGGTGACTTCCACAAAGCTGGTATCCAGCCCAACCTGGAAGGCCCGCACCCCGTTCAGGCGAACCTGGAAATTTCGATTGGGCGCTTCCGGGGCAAGGTCCATTTTCACCACCACTCGCCGGCTGGACTGGGGAGCAATGGTGTCCGGCTGGAAGAAAATGAGCGGAATTACCGGTGGCGTCTGCTCGGTAATGGTCACCTGAGCCAGAATCGGCTGGGTTTTCCCCTTGGCCGAGCCGGTGCTCGCGTCCAGATCCTCAACCCGCACCTGAGTAATCATGTTGGCCAGGTCCGTGTAAGGCTGCCCATCGGAAGGATTGACCAGCGAGATAAACAGCGCATCCACAAACACAAAATCGCGCACTTCCGGATTGGTAAACCGCAGGCCCATCACGGGAATGTCGGTGTCGCCCTGCCGGTAATTGGCCGAGGGCTGAATGCCCTGAACGGGTGCGGCAAGCAATCGCTTGGCCAGAACACTGACCCCCACCGTAACCTGACCGCTGGTGGAATCCAATGCTGCCGGTGTCCCCTTATTGGCATCCCGCGGTACGGCGACAAAGTTGACCTTAATCAGCGAGAGGGCGATGCTGTCCGGTGCCTGCAATTGCCAGCTGACCTGTGCCTGGCCCTGGGCGTTGAGGGTAAAGGATTTGGTGGCAGTCTCCCCGCCCTGCAGGCGCACCACGCCGGGGTCAATCCGCAACTGGCCGCTACCGACGGCCGCCGCTTCACCGCGATTCTCCACCTGAACCTGCAGGGTAAATTTCTGATTGCGCGAGAGCCGCAGGTTTTCCAGCGGCGTGGTCAGGGCCAGCACGGCCTCCTTCTGCAGGCGTATGGTGGTGTCCTGAACCACCAGCGAATCGGCACCCGAATTGCGATCCCGGCCGGTCACTTCTACTCGAATATTTTTGAGCGGATCGCTGCCCACCGAGGCCGGACTCCGCACCAGCCATTGAATCAGCCGGCCCGGGTTTTCCTTAATCGCCCCATCCAGGGCGGCAAACCCGGCGGGCAGCACAATGCGGGCCTCCTTCACCTCCACCTGCGCCGGTGCCCCCACATTTACCCGTACGGTGTCGATCTGGTTGGTGGACCAGACCGCCGGCAGCTCGAACTGATCGATGCGAACAAAGGGCTTTTCCTGAATCGCCAGGGG
>RFHE01000264.1 GCA_003696445.1 Calditrichota bacterium
GCGGTAGGCTCGGCAAACGGAAAAAACCCGATCCCCATTATTGTCCCCTGCCATCGGGTGGTGAATACCGGAGCGGGTCTGGGCGGATACAGCGGCGGACTGGATGTAAAGCGGTTCCTGCTCACGCTCGAAGGGGCTCAGTGGAAGGAATCGCGCAAAAGCCGGCTGGCCCTTCAAATGATGGCGTAAGGTAATTTTGTTGAGCCGATTTCAGGTTAATCTCAAACGTCCGAAAAATCGTTGGTTTTCCTGCGGCCCGGTGGATTCTTTGCGCCGTGCTTGATTTAGCTCCAGCCAATTGCTAACATTGTAGGCTATTTTGGAGGAACCATGACCGTCACAAAAGCAGAACTGGTGACGCTGCTTGCCGATGCTACCGGCATGAGCAAAACGGATGTGGAAGTGATTGTTAACGGATTGTTCTCCTACATCGTCGAAGCCTTGCAGAGCGGCGACCGGGTCGAAATTCGAGGATTTGGAAGTTTTTATGCCAAAGAGCGTGATGCGCGGTTGGTTAAAAATCCCAGAACCGGCCAACTTCATTCGGTGGGGCACCGCTTTGTCCCGGTTTTTCGACCGGCCAAGTTTTTTAAAGAAACAGTAAATCAGAGGCTGCTTGAACAGAATGAATCCAAAAACCTGTCCTGAATGCAAACAACCGGTACCGGATGATGCCCGGTTCTGTCCCCATTGCGGGCAGGCCCTGCAGCAGCCGAGGTCCTGTAAAAAATGCGGAGCGGAGAATCCCGAAGGTGCCCGGTATTGTGTGCAATGTGGCAGCGCCCTAGCAGGCCGAAGCAGTGGCCGGGCAAAACGTCCGGCAGCTAAACTTGGGCGAGCCACCGGCTGGTCAACCAATCCTTACCTTACCATTCTTTTGGTTGGATTCCTGGCCATGGTGGTGGCCACGGTGTACAACTTTCGGTTGCTGAATAAAGAACGCAAAAAACTGGCGGCAGGAATGACCGGGGCGATGAACCAGGCGTCCAGTGAAACAGCCGGGCAACCCCAGTTTTCCCAGGAAGAACTGGAAGCGCACCTGAAACTGATTGCCGACAAATTGAAGGAAAACCCCGACGACGTGGAATTAAACATTCAGATGGGGAATTTGCTGTTCGATTCCCAGCGTTTCGAAGAAGCCATTCCCTATTACAAAAAGGCGCTTTTACGAAAACCAAATAATCCGGATGTGATTGTGGACCTCGGTGTTTGCTACTACAACCTGGGGGACTACGAAAAGGCCAAGGAACAGTTCGACCGGGCATTGAATGTGGATCCCAATCACGTGAACGCTCTGTACAACCGGGGCATAGTTGCAGTTAAATTGAGACAGTTTGAAGATTTAATGTCGGCCTGGGGGAAATTGACCAAAGTGGCTCCCAACTCGCCGCAGGCCCGCCAGGCTCAACAGATTCTTGATGAAATCCATCGACAGGCACAACAAGAAGGGACCAATTAAACAAGAAAGGGGTGGTTGAATGCCTTGCGGACGAAAGCGGAAACGCCATAAAATGGCGACCCACAAGCGGAAAAAACGGTTGCGCAAGAACCGTCATAAGAAAAAAATCCGCTGATTGGCTTTAGCGGTTTGCTTTTCGTTACCGGCCGGATTGAACCGGGCCGGATCACGATTCACCCTTTGACCGGACTTCCATCATGGCTCAAACAGCACAGGTAAAGATTTACCGGGTCTCGGAGCTTACCCGCGAAATCAAGCAGGTGCTGGAGATGAGTTTTCCCCGACTGTGGGTAGAAGGGGAAATTTCCAACTTTAAGCGTCACAGCTCCGGGCATCTGTACTTTACCCTGAAGGATGAAGGCTCCCAGATCAACTGCGCCATGTGGCGTTTTCGGGCCAATGGATTGCTGTTCGAGCCGCAGGATGGGATGCAGGTGCTGGTAGAAGGGGAGGTTCAGGTTTACGAGAAGGGCGGCTACTACCAGCTGATCGTGCATCAGATTCAGCCGGCCGGCATTGGCGCGTTGCAGATGCGCTTTGAGCAGTTGAAACAGAAGCTGCGTGCCGAAGGGCTTTTCGAAGAGGCGCACAAAAAGCCGCTGCCTGCCTTTCCCGAACGGGTTGGGGTGGTTACCTCGCCAACCGGGGCCGCAATTCGCGACATCATCAGCGTTGTGCGGCGCCGATTCCCCGCCGTGGAAATCATTCTCTATCCGGTGCGCGTCCAGGGCGAAGGGGCTGCCGAAGAGATTGCCCGGGCCATTCGGGAGTTTAATGACTACGGCCAGGTGGATGTGCTGATTGTTGGTCGGGGTGGCGGTTCTCTGGAAGATTTGTGGGCCTTTAACGAAGAAGTGGTAGCGCGAGCCATTTTTGAATCCCGCATCCCGGTTATTTCGGCGGTGGGGCACGAGGTGGATTTTTCCATCGCCGATTTTGTGGCCGACCGGCGCGCCCCCACCCCCTCGGCTGCCGCAGAGATGGCGGTAAAGGACCGGGTGGAATTGCTCGGGGTCCTCCGGTACTATCAGGAGAAACTGGCCTCCCTGTTATTGAACCGGGTGCAGCAAAGTCGGGAACGCATTCAGGCCATTCAAAACAGCTACGCGTTCCGCAAACCGGGGGATTTAATCTATCAGAAAATGTTGCAGGTGGATGAACTGGAACGCGCGCTTCAGCGCAGCCTGCAGCATTTCCTGGCGCTTCGCCGGCAGCGGCTCGATTCCCTGCGCCTCCAGCTGGATGCCCTCAACCCGACCGCTATCTTGCAACGCGGCTACAGCATCACCTTTAAGGATGGGCAGATTGTCCGGGACATCGACCAGCTTCAGGTACTGGATATTGTTCAGGTGAGGCTGGCCAGGGGTCAGTTTCTGTCTCAGGTGCAAATGTTAGGAAGCAGTGAGGAGAAAATTGAGCAAGGAAAAAAAGTTAACCTTTGAGTCGGCGCTGGCGCGCCTGGAAGAGATTGCCCGTTTGCTGGAGAGCGGCGACTCCAGCCTGGAGGAATCCCTGCAAATGTACGAAGAAGGCATGCAGTTGATTGCCTTTTGCAACAAGAAGCTTACCGAGGCGGAAGCTAAAGTTCAGAAGCTGGTGAAAACCGCCGATGGGGGTTTTGCTACCGAAGAGCTGGACAAAGTGCCCGGGAACAACGAAGAGCAGAACAACGGCTGAGCC
>RFHE01000265.1 GCA_003696445.1 Calditrichota bacterium
CTGCCCCGAGCGCACGCACCAGGATTTTCAGCAAATTAGCCTCTTGAGTAGAAAACAAACGTCCATTGCCTGTGTCTCTGACGGGAGCTCCCGTTGCTCGTGACTTTCTGGTCAGTGGCGGGGGAGTTGACGATCTGCCCACGACCGGCCTCAGCTTTGATTGCTTAAAATGGCATCCTTGCCTCTTCCCGGAGCGCCTCGCCAGAAGGCCCACTCGCCTGGGGAGCCAGATTGGAGAGGGAACGGGTAAGGTAAAAAATGCTTTTTGGCTTCCGCAGGCAGTTTATCCGATGGGTATATTCCCCCTAGCCCTGACGGGCAACCCGGAAGCAAGGGACCCGGCCGGCAGAAAGCCGACCGCATTGGAAGGAGGCAAAGCGATGAACCAGCAACAACAGTGGAAGCGGATGGCGGCCGAAGCAGCGATAGCCGAGGTGGAAGAAGGCATGGTGGTGGGACTCGGCACCGGCAGCACGGCAGCCTTTGCCATCAAAAAGCTGGGCGAGCTGATTCAGAAGGGCCAGCTGAAGCGGGTGGTGGGTATTCCCAGCTCCCTGGCCACCGAGGCCCTGGCCAGGCAATGCGGCATTCCCCTGGTCAGCTTTGAGGACCGCCCGGTGATTGACCTGACCATCGACGGTGCCGATCAGGTGGACCCCGCGCTGAATTTGATCAAAGGGGGTGGTGGCGCGCTGCTGCGGGAGAAGATTCTGGCCCAGAACAGCCGGCAGGTGCTGATTGTGGTGGACCAGAGCAAGCTCTGCCAGAAACTGGGGGAAGGCTTTGCCCTGCCGGTGGAGGTGTTGCCTTTCGGCTGGTTTCCGGAAAAGCTGTTTCTGGCTTCTCTGGGCGCTCAGGTCACCCTGCGCCGCGGGGCGGACGGCCAGCCCTTTCTCACCGATCAGCAGAATTACATTCTGGATTGCCTATTTCCCGGCATCGACGACCCGCAGGCGCTGGACCGGCAATTAAAGGGGCGCGCCGCCATTCTGGAAAACGGCCTGTTCCTCAACCTGGCCAGCCGGGTGATTGTGGCCGGCGAGGAAGGCCCGCGCGTGCTTCAACCGGCCTGAACCGGATGCTGCCGGGCAGGCCGCTAATGCTTCTAAATTTCCCGTTCGCCCTCTAGGGAGTGAAAAAATTGTAGGCCTGCCTACGGCAAAAAAGCCGCTGAGAGCAAACTTTTGTCATTCTGTGACGGCCGGAGCCGGTATTGCCGTCAGCCTTAGCCTTAAAATGCAAGCGGGTAAAGCAAAACAGGCCTTCCGGCCAGTGAACAGTATTTTTGAGAATTTCCCAGGAACTATTTTTAATTGGGGGCATTGGTGGTAAATTCCAGGCTTTACGAAAACAACCGCCGGGGAAACCCCCTGAGCGGTGAGAAAGCCGACAAATGTGACTGGCTGACTGCTGGCGAAAAATAAACACAACGGCGGAACATGGAGCGCACCATTTTTTTTGGATTTTACTTTCTGGCCTTGCTTGTGCTGGCACTGTTCGGCCTGCACAAATACTACCTGCTTTACCTTTACCGGAAGTACCGGGATCGGCACCCGCCCCGGCCCGCGGAACCCGAAGAATGGCCGGAGGTGACCGTACAATTGCCCATTTACAACGAGAAGTATGTGATCAAGCGCCTGTTGAAGGCGGTGGCTGCGCTGGATTATCCCCGGGAGAAGCTTCACATTCAGGTGCTGGACGATAGCACCGACAGTACGGTACGGCTGACCGCCCGGCTGGTGGCGCGGCTCCGCCGGCATGGTTACCGCATCGATCATCTGCGGCGCGGCTCGCGGGTAGGGTTTAAAGCCGGCGCGCTGGCGTACGGATTGCGCCACAGCAAGGCGCCTTTTCTGGCCATCTTCGATGCCGATTTTGTGCCCCATCGCCAGTTTCTGAAGCAGACCATCCCCTACCTGATGCAGCCGGGGATTGGGATGGTGCAAACCCGCTGGGGGCACATCAACCGGGATTACTCGCTGCTGACCCGCCTGCAGGCCATTTTTCTGGACGCCCACTTTCTAATCGAGCACCTGGCGCGCAACCGGTCCGGCCGATTTTTTAATTTTAACGGAACGGCCGGGGTGTGGCGTCGGGAGGCCATTGAGCAGGCCGGTGGCTGGGAACACGACACCCTCACCGAAGATCTGGACCTAAGCTACCGCGCGCAACTGAAGGGCTGGAAGTTTCTCTTTCTGCCCCAGGTGGTCTGTCCGGCCGAACTGCCCGTGGAAATGAACGCCTACAAAGGCCAGCAATTCCGCTGGGCCAAAGGATCGGTTCAAACCGCCTTAAAACTGATTCCCCGCATCTGGCGGTCAAACTTTCCACTGCGGGTACGCCTGGAGGCCATCATTCACTTGAGTAACAACTTCGCCTATCTGATGCTGGCCATCCCGGCCTTTCTGATGATTCCCATTCTGCGCTACCAGATCGAGGCCCACCTGACCTGGACGTTCGGGGTGTACCTGTTCATGTTCGTCTCCGCCACGCTCTCGGTGATGCTCTACTACGCCACCGCCATCGAGGCGGCGATGGGCAAAAAGTGGCCCTACATCCTCTACCTGCCCTTCCTGATGGCGCTGGGGATCGGCCTCTCCCTGAACAACGGCTGGGCAGCCATCTCGGCCCTGCTGGGCGACCAGGGCGAATTCAACCGCACGCCCAAATTTCGCATCGAAAAGCGCCAGGACTCCTGGCGGCGTAAGGTGTATCGGAGCCGGGGGCAGGGCCTGCACGTGCTGGAGTTTCTGCTGGCCGCCTATTTTACTTACGGGATGGCCTACTTTCTGCACAGGGGCTATTTTGTCTCCATCCCATTTTTCCTCCTCTTTCAATTTGGATTTCTTTACATTGGGTTCCAGTCGCTGGC
>RFHE01000266.1 GCA_003696445.1 Calditrichota bacterium
GAGGTGAAAAAAAAACTGGCGTTTGTTCAGCAAGAAGTTCAACCCATTTTACCGATTAAAACCGTGGAGGAATTCACTTGAGAGTTGCTGTGTTTGGATTGGGATACGTTGGGTGTGTTTCAGCAGCCTGTTTTGCCCGCGAAGGCCATCAGGTGATTGGCGTGGATATTAACCCGGAGAAGGTGGACATCATTAACCAGGGCAAAAGCCCCATTGTGGAGCCGGGGTTGGAGGAAGTGGTTGCCGAAGCGGTCGGAAGCGGGCGCCTCAGGGCTACCACCGACCATAACCAGGCTGTGGCCAACTCGGACGTTTCTCTGATCTGTGTGGGCACGCCCAGTGAAAGAAATGGGAGCCTGAATCTGAAGTACATTTTTCGCATTGCCGAGCAAGTTGGCGAGGCGTTGAAGTCGATTTCACATTATCACGTGCTGGTGATTCGCAGCACGGTGCTGCCGGGCACTCTGGCGCAGGTGGTGGAACGCGTGGCCGCCGTCTCGGGCAAACAGCCCGGCAAGGACTTCGGTGCCTGCAGCAATCCGGAGTTTTTACGCGAGGGCTCGGCGCTGCGCGATTTTTATGACCCCCCTTACACCATCATCGGCGAGTGGGATGAGCGCAGCGGAAAAACCCTGGCAGAACTGTACAGGCGCATCGAAGCTCCGCTGATCCGCACCGAAGTACCCCTGGCTGAAATGGTCAAGTACGCCAACAACTGTTTCCACGCCCTCAAGGTGGCCTTTGCCAACGAAATGGGGGTGATCTGCAAGCAGCACCAGGTGGACAGCCACCGGCTGATGGAAATCTTCTGCATGGACACCAAGCTCAACCTCTCATCTTACTATCTGAAGCCGGGCTTTGCTTTCGGCGGTTCCTGTTTGCCCAAGGACCTGCGGGCCATTACCTACCACGCCCGCCGCCAGGACCTGGATTTACCGGTGCTCAATGCCATTCTGCCCAGTAACGAACGTCACGTCCGCCGGGCGGTGGAAATGGTGCTGGCCCATGGTAAGAAAAAGGTCGGGATCCTCGGCCTCAGCTTTAAAGGCAACACGGACGATCTACGGGAGAGCCCCATGGTGGATGTGGTAGAGGCGCTGCTGGGCAAAGGCTATGACCTTCGCATTTACGACCGAAACGTCCATCTGGCCCGGCTGTTTGGTGCCAACAAGGAATACATTAACAAAAAAATTCCCCATATTTCCAGCTTAATGGTCAGTAATATCGGCGAAGTGCTGGATCACTCGGAAATTATTCTGATTGGCAATCGCAATCGAGAGTTTGAGGAAACCCTTGCCCGTTTGGAAGGGCCTTATCATGTGATCGATCTGGTGCGAATTGTCTCGGATCCATCGGCCCTGAAAGTAGCCTACGAAGGCATTTGCTGGTAAAGGCCGGGTGAATTATTTTAGAACCGGTAGTGACGGATGGTGCACTCTGACTGATTGATTGGTGGCAAAGCGTAGAAAACCATGCCCAGGCAAAAAATAACCCGAACCCTCAAGCGCTTCTTTTTACAGAGCGGGATTTACGGTACCCTCCGGCGGTTATATCCCAACCGGTCGGTCTCTATTCTGCGCTACCATGCGGTGGTTGAGCCGGAAAAAAATACGTACACCACGCCGACCATTGCCGTGTCCCCTAAGGAATTTGAGGCCCACGTGCACTATTTTAGCACCCACTATCGGGTGCTACCTCTCCCGGAGGTGGTGGAAGCGCTGTGGAACAACTTCCCTCTGCCAGCCAACTGTGTGGTGTTCACCTTCGACGACGGCTACGCAGATAATCTGCAGGCCGCGCGCATTCTGGCCAAATATCAGGCATCAGGGACTTTCTTCCTAACCACCGATCCCATTTCGCGCAAAGAGCCCTTCTGGCTGGCGGAGATTACCCATCTCATTTTAACCACCCCGCATCGTGAACTGACCGTGAAGTTAGGATCCTGGGAACAGAATTTTCTGCTCTACAATACCCGATTCCGTTGGAAGGCCATTCGAGAAGTGGTTCGGTTCATCAAATCCAACAATCGGGCTACCCGGGAGTCTATTCGGGAGCAGATCCGCCAGCAACTATGCTCCGGGATAGAGAGTGAGGCCATCTTGAATTTAATGCTGAACTGGGAACAGGTTCGTGAAATGCTGGCCCTGGGGATGATGGTGGGCTCTCACACGCTGACCCATCTCAACCTGCCCAACGCAGAAGCTGAAGATGCGCGCAGAGAAATCGAGCAATCCCGGAAAGTTCTGGAAGAAGAACTGGACCGGGAGATACTTCACTTTTCCTACCCCAATAGCGGGCCCTATCCCTATTTCAACAAATTGATTCGGGCCTATGTAGAGGAGGCCGGCTACAAAAGTTCCTGCACCTCGGAAAAAGGGTTTGCCGGCCGAAACAGCGATCTGCTGGCCTTGCGCCGGGTGCGTACCGTGCCCCAACTGGAAGAGGTCTTGCATTTTATGGAGTGGGATCGGGTATTTAGCCGAAACGGAACGAGCCCCTGAAAAATTCACACGCCAATTTGCCATCCGGATTAACCGAATGAGCGCCATGGAATGGGTTTTCTGGGTCTGTGTATGCTGTCTTCTGTACGTGTACGTGGGCTATCCGCTGGTGCTGGCGCTATGGGCCCGGTGGTTTCCCCGGCCGGTAACCCCGGATCCTGACTACCTGCCCCCCGTCTCCCTCATTATCGCCGCTTACAATGAGGAGGCGGTGATCGAGGAAAAACTGCGCAACGCACTCTCTTTGGACTATCCCCGGGATCGCCTGGAAATCATTGTGGCCTCCGATGGCTCGGAGGACTGCACTAACCAGATTGTGGAACAGTTCGCCGATGAGGGCGTGCGGTTGAATGCCATCTTTCCTAGGGGCGGCAAGACGCGGGCGCTGAATCTGACCATCCCCACAGCCAGCCATCCCATTATCGTACTTTCCGATGCCAATACCATGTACCAGCGGGACAGCATTCGCCAGCTGGTTCAGTACTTAAAGGACCCGCGGGTAGGCAGCGTGACCGGGGATGTTAAAATTCTGAACGACAGCCCGGAATTCGGTGAATCGGAAGGTGCTTACTATCGCTACGAGCGTTTTATTCAAGAGTGTGAGAGCCGCATCGGCTCCATTATTGGGGTGGATGGCGCCATGTATGCCTTCAAGCGGGACCTTTTTATTCCGCCTTCCGACGAAATCATTCTGGACGATTTTGTCACCTCGATGAACATTGTTCGTCAGGGCTATCGGGTGTTGTACAATCGCCATGCTCTGGCCTACGAGAACGCCACCCCGACAATCGGCCAGGAGATTCGGCGCAAATCCCGCATTGCCGCCGGCGGGATGCAGGCGTTGTTAAAGGGTGAAGGGTTGCCTGCAAGGGGGCAGTGGCGGGACTGGTTCATGTACCTCTCGCACAAACTGCTACGTTGGTTTACCCCATTCTTTTTAATAGGCGCCCTGCTTTCCAGCGCACTGAGTTCTGCGAGCCCGCTTTATTTACTGGCCTTCTGGGGGCAGGGGATTTTTTATCTGCTGGCAGCACTGGGGTGGGCATTGTCCAGCCGCAAATTGCCGGCGTTCTTGAAGTTGCCGTTTTATTTTTGCATGATCAATTACGCGGTTTTGCTTGGCGTGATCAAGGGACTGCTGGGATTACAGAAGGTGACCTGGAAAAAAGCCGATCGCGAGCTGGTGGCTCTGCCGAACCAGAAAACAACCGGCCTGTGACGATTATTTCATCCTCCTGTAACAGGTGGAGGCAACACCCTAGCTTGGTCTCAGCCACGCTTACTTCTCTCTGTTACATCTTCAAATCGATGGTTTCGGCGATGGAGGCTGGTTAGTTAATGCCCAATGACCCTGCTGCGGAGATTCAGATGCCCCACTCACCCTTGGTCAAACAGATAAACTTTTTTCTGAACTCACAGGGACTCCAATACGCTGTCTCCAGTCAGGTTGCCCAGGAACTGCAGCGATTGACCGGCTGGCTGCGGGAGCACGGGCATAGGCTGAGGCAGCAGGGTCGTGAAGCGCTTGAGGAAAAACCACCCCTTCCCATGGAGTCCTTTGCAAAAGGCAAAAGCTCGTGTCTCTACACCTTCTCCGGTCAACAACGCTGGTTTCTCAAATACTTTTACCATCAGGCGCAAAGAAAACTTCGCTCGGAGGCCTTTGGGCTGGCCACCATGTTTCAGCTCTTCAAAGTGGACCCTTACGTTGCCCTTCCGGAAGGCCTGTGTGTGGATTTCAATCACCAGTTTCTGCTGACCACTCAGGTAAATGGAATCCGCTTGAGCAAGCTGTTTTACCTGAACAGCTGGCAGGGTTGGCTGAGTGGTGTGCGCGATGGGACCGCTCATATATTTTATCAATTGGGGCGGATTCTAGGGCGAGTTCATCGGGAAGGAGAAAGGCAACTACCGGGCGGGCCGCCGGTCCAGGCGTTTCTTGCCGAGCGTTTCGCCAATGCATTGAACCGAATTCCTGCACAGGTTCCAGAGAGCGCCTGGCTGAAACGCTGGTTTCATCAACTAGGATTTGAGCCTCGCTATAATGCGTATGTTCACCGAAACTTGAATCTTAATAACATTCTGGTCGATGGCGACCGGTTGGTCCTGCTGGACTTTGAAACCTTTGGTCGCGGAGATGCTTTTGAGGATTTGGGACAGTTGATGGGAAATTTAATCGTTCTCCGGGCGGTGGTCGGATTCCCCAAAGGCTTAATTGCTCCGGCCCTTCGTGCCTTCTGGGCGGGTTATGGGCAGGAAGAATTTGCTCACAAAGCCCGTCTGGAGTCAGCTGTTAAGCTTCACCTGGCCAATTATTATGTGCGGATCTTTCTTCTCCGGCGCTGGCCCAGAACCATCTCCGGACTGCCCGTTTCCCGCCGCCGGCTTCGCCGCCTCATCGAATCTTCACTTTTACTGATTTAACCTTTTTCCTGCCTCCTCCCACCTTGGTTCCCTACCTTTCCATCTTTTCAATAACATCTCGAATTTGTCTTTCTCATTAAAGTCTGCTAAAAATTTGTCGATTGGGTTTGTTGTATCCTTTGAATCTAAAACCCGTACCGGTCATTTCCTGGAATGGACTTTGTCTTCCCGATATGGCATATACCCAGGCACAGGCAAACCCTTTGTGCTGCAATCTACACAAGGGATTCTGGTAGTATTTTTTTTCATTTTTTACTTGCAAAATTGTAAGAAGTAATTAAATATCTTCAAGTATTCGTGTGTCTCAAAATTCAGCCGGCCAACTTTTTGAGAGGAGGTACTTATGAGATTTCGCTACCCGCCCCGCAATGCCAAATCGTTATTTCTTTTCCTTGCCCTGCTTGCTTTTGCAGTGTGGTTAGTGGTTCCAGCACCAGCCTTCGCCCAGGGCGCCGGGAACGACCTGGACTTCGATGGTGTCGA
>RFHE01000267.1 GCA_003696445.1 Calditrichota bacterium
CGAACCATAACCACATTCTGGGAAAGCTCGAAACTGCCGTCTGGATTGACAAAAGCGGCTTTGGGCGATTCCGCCGGGCCGATGTCCTCGTCGGGAAGGCCGCGGTCGTAGGAGGTGACCGCGTAAAAATAGGTGAATCCGTTGTGGACCTCGGTATCCTCAAACACGTGCACCAGACCGGTGTTGTCCCCCAGGTAAAACAGATTCCCGTCCAGCACCTTGGGGAAGTAACCACTCACGTCGTCATCCAGATCGAACTGGGCGATGGGCACGTCCGAGACCCGACTGCCAAAGGCGTTGGTCACTACACCGGTTTCGTCGAAAGTGGGAAAGGTGGCCCGGTAGATTTTGTAGCCTTCGAAATCGAACCCGTTTCCGGTGCGGACCAGAGCCAGCCGATCGAAGCTTTTTTCCGCCCGGGTGTCCCAGTAAATGGTCGCCTTGTTGTCGCCGGGCACGCCTTTCACCACCGGCGGTACCGGGGCGCGGGCAAAATTGTAGTTGTTATTGAAAATGATCTGAACGGTTTCTTTGGTACGGAAAATTTCGTTGAGGGAAGCATCCAGGCTGCCCTTCCAGTCGCCGAAAAAGAAGGCCAGCGAGATTCGTTCGGTCTGGCCGGGGCGCAGCGGGAAGTAGCCGGTTCCGTAAATGAAGTCCCCATCCACGTTCTGACGGGTGACGCTGAAAAAGCCCGGCCGCAGGGCATTCCATAAGGCCTCATCCTGAAACAGCTGCAGGGCATTGAAGGGGAAGAAGAAGAAGAAGCTGGTCAAACCAATCTGATCGGATTCGTCCACATCGGTTTTGTCGATGTTCGGTTCGCCGGGTAGTCCGGTGTCCACCAGCTCGCCGTTGGGACCAAAGGGCTGAAATCCGGAGGTGGGCTGGCCGTCGTTTTCGCCGAAGTCGTTGGTGCCCGGTTTGCCGTCCAGACCCACATCGTCCAGGGCAGGATTCCAGTCCCCATCGTTGTCGATGCCGTCATCGCGGGCTTCGTCCAACATCAGGTTGTCCAGGCCACTGCCGGTGATGTAGTCCGCATATTTCAGGCCCAGATGCTGATTGGGTTCATCGATCAACCCGTTGTTGTTGTTGTCCACATTGTCGTTGGGAATTTCCGGGTTCTCATCCACCACCCCGTTCAGGTTGTCGTCGATGTTGTTGTAAGGCACTTCCACCAGCACATCGCCGGGGTTAATGTGGATGATTTTCCCATCCCGGGGGTGAATGTCCACCCCTTCGGCAGGCATGGTGGTAACCGTGCGGGGCAGGCGCGGGTCACTGTAATCAATCAGCACAATCGGATCGCCTTGATTCACCTGCCTGGGCTGCAAGAAGGCTTCATCGATTTCCGGTCCGGGGCCATCCGCCCCATCGTTGTCGTCGTCGATGCCGTTCACCGCATTGCCCGGACTTTCCAGAAAGGCATAGCCCATCATGCCGACCGGAGACCAGCCGGTATTGCCGATCCGATCGTTATCCCAGGAATAGGTGATGTCCTCTTCGGTATCGAAGAAGGAATTGTCGTCACCGGAATCGCCATCCCCGCCGATCAAGGTACCCACAATCATGCCAAAAACGGTCTTGTCGTAAATGTGGGTCCCCACGTTGGTAATTTCGTAGAGCCAGAAGATGTTGTTCTGAGCGGCCGCCTGGGACCATTGCAGACCACGCACCTGGGCCACCAGGGCCAGTCCCCCGCGAGAGCTATCGGTGCTGTCGGGGTAAAATCCAAAGCCGCGGACGAATTCCTTATCCCGGCTATCGTCCATCCACCAGTAACTTTCCTGGTCTGCGTTGAACTGATCCTTACCGAAAAAGCCGTTCCAGGCGCCAGGCCAGCCAGGATCCACCGTGTCGTTTTCTTTATCCGGCCAGAAGGGCGGCCAGCTGATCGGCTTGTGGCTCATGGCCACCAGCGCGGTGTCCGGATTAATGAACCCAGGCAAGGGCTCCCAGCCCCAGAATATTGTTGGATTTTGGGGATCCACCTCGTTGCCGCCCCGGGGGCCGTCGGCCACAGTCACCGGATGAATGACCACAATGGAATCGGGATTTTGCCGCGAGGGCAATTGAATCTCTGCCCCTGCCATCACACTGATGTCGCCCACATAGAAATGGCCGCTGTTGATGGGCCACTCCCCGCCAAAATCTTCCGCCGAATTCAATCGGCCGACTAAACCAAAGTTGAAGAAGGTGGTTCGAATCTGATTGCCACTGTGCACATTCTTGGCCCGAAAATTGGGATCACCCTTCAGGGTCCGGTAAAACTGGGCCGGAAGGGTAGTAAACCAGCCCCAGACAATGATCAGCATCAGAAAAGGAAACAGCCGGAGTATCGATTCACGCATAAAGCACCTTCATCTGGTTAAAACTCCACGGAAACGCCCAGCTGAACCCGCCTGGGTTCGGTGTAAAACTGGGGCTGGGTAATAAAGCGAGGATCCACGGTAGCGCCGGAGACCCGCGCCCGCAGGGTGTAACTGGCCCGGCCGGTGTCGTCGTAAACAATTTGCTCGTTCCGGCGGTCAAACAAATTGAACACGCGAGCAAAAACCCGATATTTCAGCCTCTGATTACCCACCGGGATGTAAAACTCTTTGTGGGCCTGCAGGTCGAAGGTTACCAGATCCGGCCGGCGCCCGGAATTCTCCCGCAATCCCTTCTGGATATTGGCTCCCACCCGGGTCCCCTGAACCGGATTGGGCGTGTAGGGCAGCCCGGTTTCGTAGCGCCCGGTAATGCCGGCGCCGAAACTGCCGAATCCCACGTACACATTGCCGGAGAGCACGTGCGTGCGATCCCAGTCCAGAGGGATCAGGATTTTGCGCGGTTCCCGGCCGGCACGAATGTCGTTAAAGGTGTCCCTGGGGTCGGAAGCGTTGCCTTCCGCTTTCTGAAAGGTGTAATCCAGATTAGCCGAAAAGTGATTGGAAAACCGTTTGGTGATGGAAACGGTCACACCGCGGACGTTGGCGTAATCCCGGTTTTCGAACTGGGAATAAAAGATGTCCGGCCGGTAGGTTGGCTTCAGCTCGGAGGAGCCCACCCAGTTGCGGATGTCCCGGTAAAACAGGGTCACATCGGCCCCCACATCTTCCAGGAACTGCTGCTGGAGGCCGATTTCGTACATCACCGTGCGCTGGGCATCCAGGTCTGCATTGCCGAAAAAGTTGTCCTTGCCGCCGCTGATGCGAAAGTTGGCATTTTCGTAGAGGCGGCTGAATTCGGGAATTTGCAGAAAATGCCCGTAGGAAAAGTGGATCACCCCCTGTGCGGTAATCGGGTAGGCAACCCCCACACGCGGCGACAACTGGTATTTGGGTGAGGGGGATTTGTACCAGATTTTCCGGCGCTCCTCCAGGCTCATCTGCTGATGCTCGGGCAACAGTGGGGTAAAAATACTGGGGTCCCTGGGGTCGGCCAGCACCCGGCCCCGGGAATCGAAATAATCGAAACGCAGGCCGATGTTCATGATGAAATCTTCGAATTCCAGCTTGTCCTGCACGTAGGCGGAAAATTCGAACGGCCGGAAGGTGTACTCGTTGTAATTGGGATTGGTTGGATCGGGAATGGCGGGCACGAACAGATCCGGATCGTTGGGCGCCCCATCGATTATGTTGAAATCCAACACGTGTAATTTGTGGAACCGTGCCTCCACACCGGCTTTGGCCAGATGCCGCCGGGTCACCTGCGAGGTGATGTCGAACTTCACAATATGAGTCAGCGTGGTCCGCTTGAAATGCTGGTTCTTTTGCCCGCCGATGGAGAAATTGAACGCCGGCACCACAAATTTGCTGTTGTCCACGTAACGCGGATCCAGGGGATCCTTGTAAACATACTGGCGGAAATTATTCTCTACGCGAGCGAACTTCAGGGTGTAGAAGGTGCGCTTGCTCAACGTATGGTCCACCGTGATGGCCGTGTTGTAGCTCCAGCGGAACTTGCGAAAATCCCCATCCGGATTGAATTTGAAGAAGTGGTCGTACTCGCGGAATCGACGGGTTTCAAAATTCAGCGTGCCGGTGATCTTGAGCAGGTCGGTCACCCGGTAGCTGATTTTGCTTTGCCCGGTGTACCAGCTCAAAAAATTCATGGGCACAATGGCGCTGTCGCCGGGCGTACCAATCACCCGGCCATTCACTACCGTGGTATCGCCATTGGCGATAAACTGGCGCTGCCCGTACAGCCAGCCATCGTTGTAAAAGCGACGGAAGTTGACAAAGAACCGTCCCCGTTTATGGGTCCCGGGAATCGGGCCGTCCAGGCTGCCCTGGAAGTTGTAAATTGCAGTGGGACTGATGTCGTCGATGTTGAAAAAGATGTCATCATCTGCGGAAATGTAATCGCCCACATAGCTGGACACCTTGCCCGAGTAGGTTTCTCCACCCTCCTTGGTGACGATGTTAATGATGCCGGACATGGCCTGCCCGTACTCGGCGTTAAACGTGCCGGAAATGACCTGGAGGCTCTGGATGGAATTGTTTTCCACTTCCACAGCCACGCTGCCGTCAAACACGTCGGTTACCGAAAGGCCATCCACCCAAAAGCCCACTTCCGAGCTTCGCCCGCCCCGGATGTGGAAAGCACCCGATTCATCGCGAGTAATGCCGGCTTTTAATTGGAGAATGTCCCGGAATTCTTCGGAAGGGATTTGACTGATCTCTTCGGCACTCACCTCGGACTGGCTGGCGGTCAGGTCCTTGCGAATCATGCCCCTTTCGGCCACCACTTCCACCGTCTCGCCCAGTTCCACCGTACTCTCTTCCATTTCGATGTTCACCCGGGTGGTAAAGTCCACGCTCACCTTTACATTGGAAATCTCCACATCCCGGTAACCGATGTACTGGGCAAGTAAGGTATAAGTGCCTGGCGGGACGTTTAAAATTAAAAAGGAGCCATCCTCATCGGTGGCTCCTCCTAGCGGTGTTCCTTTTAAAATAATGTTAACGCCGATCAGGGGTTCGCCGGTGTTTTTGTCCTTCACTACCCCGACGATTTTTCCCGTGGTTCCGGCCCAGAGACTGGAGACCAGCAGCACGGCCAGGCAAAGGAGGGCTACAACCGAGGGGGAACGCATGAAATCCTCCAGGAA
>RFHE01000268.1 GCA_003696445.1 Calditrichota bacterium
CAATTCGAATACATACTCGGCTGTGGGGCGAACTGTACTTAAATCCTGGGCCGGGGGCGAAAGGAACTGCTGGGTCGGGGTAAAGCCGTCGCCCTTAACCCCGTGACAGCCACTGCATTCGCGCAAAAACAATTGCTTACCCCGGCGCACCATGGCCTCGGTTTCCAGCGGAGGGCTGCCTGGGCGAAACGATTTGCGGAAGGATGCCTCGTGGGCCTGCATGACCGGCAGCTTTAACCGTCCCAGCGACTGGAGATAAGCTACCAGCGCTTTGGCATCCTCGGTAGGGACAATCTTGCCGTCTTTTTTTTCGAACAACCAGGGAAAACCCGGCATCACAGACCAGGGTACCGTGTAGCGCGGGTTGTACAGGTGAGCAAGATGCCAGTCGTCAGGGCGTTTACCTGCTTCCCGGGCCAGGTCCGGACCTACCCGTCGGGTGCCGAACAATTGAGGGATTTCGTAAAGATATTCAGAAGCCTCCGAGACCGGTCCATAACGCAGCTCCTCGTTGGCTACCGGGCGGACAAACTGCGTGTGGCAGTGCCAGCACGCTTCCCGAATGAAGATTTCCCGGCCCCGCTGTTCCTGAGCATTGAGTGGGGAAAAGCCTTCCGGAGGACGCAAATCCTTGAGGGTTGTCCAGGGTGCCACTCCCATCCCAATAAAAGAGACCAGAAAAAAACCAATGCCGGCAATTAACAAAACCGCTTGAAAACGTTCCAGCGTTTTCATGGTAACCGTCCTCCTCACCTTCAGTATTGAAACAACTCTGCCGGTTCCGGTTCGGGCAAAGTCACTTTTTCTCCTGAACGGGCCGTTTTCCACATGTTGTAGGCAAAGGTCACAAACCCAATGTACATGAGCACTCCGCCCACAAAGCGGAATCCCCAGAAAGGAATGGCCGTTACCACCGAATCGGTGAAAGGCGCCCCGGTCATCCACAGATAACCCTCAATCAACCCCAGGGCAGTGAGAGGGATGAAATAAAAGATGTAAAAGCCCAGGGTGAGGAGCCAGTAAGACCACCAGTTAAGTGAATGGGAATAAAACTGCCGCCCGGTGACCCGCGGCCACAGAAAAATCAGCGAGCCCATGTTCCAGTAAGTAAAGGCCCCGAATAGCGCCAGATGCGCGTGGGCTACTACCCAATCGGTAAAGTGAATGACTTTTTGCACCGTGAGAAAGCTGTGGAACGGCCCCTGCGTACAGGTAGCCATGTAAGCAAAAATTCCCGTGACCAGAAAGGTTATGCCGGGATTTTTTGGCACTTCGCTCCAGCTGCCCCGAATGGTCATCATCCAATTGTACACCACCGTTACAACAACAATAAACATGACAGCGGTTAAAGGCACAGCCAGTACTTGAACCCACCAGGGAATGGGACTAAAAAAATAGTGATGCGCGCCACCCAACGGATAGAAAAACGAGAGCGTCCAGAATCCAACCAGCGAAAGCAGATGACTGTAAATGGGTTTGCGCAGCATGATGGGCAACATGTAGTACACAATTCCCACACCAAGGGGGGTGATGAATAGGCCCACCGCATTGTGAATCCACAGGCCGGTGATGGCCGCCCCGGCGGCTCCGGGAGCCACGTACATGGGGATGGTGTTGGCCATGACGTAATTCAGTGTGGTAAAGGCAAAACCCAGAATAAAATACCATGAACTGACATAAAGTTGTTTTTCGGAGGACTTAAAGATGGTGCCCAGGTAGTTAAACACGGCCATTAAGAAGGCGGCGGCAAACAGAATGTCCGCATAAAGCGGCATTTCGGCGTATTCAATGCCCTGCATTTGACCGGCCAGAATGCCGCCCAGCCCTGCAATCAAGGCAATTGTGTAGAGCCCCAACGTCCACCAAGCCAGCTTTTCGGAAAGTAGCGGCCGGTTGGCCAGCTTGGGCACAATGTAATTGAGCAGAGCCAAAAAAGACACACCCAGCCACCCGTAAATCACACCGTTGGTGTGAAAAACTCGAATCCGCCCAAACTGAAGCCAGGCGGTGTGGCCTAGAAAATCCGGCCAGACAAACTTGAAGGCCAGAATTAGCGCAAAGGCCAGCGGAATCAGAATGCCAAGCAAGGCCACATAGGTGTAGGCCCGTACCAATCTGCCGTTCACGATGGCTCGCGTGTCACCCACGGTGAATCCTCCTCTTTAGTTCAGCAATTTCCCTTTGTTGGGACTGTTCTTTTCTAAGCGCCATCCGTATGAACCCCAGAAAGTCCATGCACCTGACCGGCGGAAAAAACGGCAATCCATTATTAAGTTGCAAAAGTTCGCCAAACTGCGCTCTCAAAAAACATGACCTGGGTCAGGAAAATAACTGAGCAGGAGCAAACATCCAAGAGTCAGGTACCCGATTTCTCAATTGCACCGGAGCTCATTTTTTTTGTAAATGACACTATCCCCGGTACCGGAGGGATGGAGTGGCAGCGGAAAGCCCTTTTCTTTGTTTGCGATTCAAGGAACGGGCGGTTATTTTTAGAACGCAACAAAACAGAGGAATGTCCATCCGAAAGGAAGCTACCAGGTAAAGCAGCCGATTGTCGTTTTGGGAACAGGGTTAACCCTTTATTTGCGGAGCGATTTGTGTTCTGCAGGGCGCTTGCCCTTGTACACCAACTACAACGCCAACCACAGGAGTTTGCCGTGTTGCGAACCGTACTCATCGCCGTCATCTTTGCCGTTGCTTCCCTTCAGGGTGCTGTTTCGGTTGTCAAGCATTCTTCACGGGAAATTGTTCTTCGCCTGAACGTGGATCGCCTGGAGGTGGAGCCGGTAGCGTCCAATGGCACGCAGCAGCTCTATTCCCTTTATTACCCCGATGCGGACATTCTGAAACAGGCCGGTGCACCCCTGATCCCCTATTCGCGTGTTCGGGTGATTATTCCACCG
>RFHE01000031.1 GCA_003696445.1 Calditrichota bacterium
CCTCGTTGGTTCCCAGGGTGGCGGTTACCGGGCGCTCGGTGTTTTCCCGCAAGGTCAGGCAGGGAATGCCCAGGTAGGTGGTTTCTTCCTGAATGCCACCACTGTCTGTGAGCACAAATTTGCAGTTTTGCATGAGCTGGAGAAAATCCAGATAGCCCACCGGCGGCAGAAGGCGCAAATTGGGCTGCGCCTTGACCCGTTCGGTAAGCCCGAAACGTTCCAGATTTTTCTGAGTGCGCGGATGAATGGGAAACACAATGGGGATGTCTTGTTGAATGGTTTCGAAGGCGGTCAGGATTTTCAGGAAATTGTCCGGCACGTCCACATTGGAAGGCCGGTGCAGGGTGACCAGGGCATACTCACCGGAAGCAAGCCCCAGTTCCTGCAGGATGTTGGATTGCCTGGCCTTCTCCAGAAAATTCACCAGGGAGTCGATCATCACATTGCCTACAAAATGAATCTTTTCCCGGTTCACCCCTTCTTTTTCAAGATTCTGATTCCCGCTTTCTTCGGTGGTAAAGAGAAAGTCCGAGAGGGCATCGGTCACGATGCGATTGATTTCCTCCGGCATGGTGCGGTCGAAACTGCGCAGGCCGGCCTCCACATGGGCCACGGGAATCCAGAGCTTGGAAGCCACCAGGCTACAGGCCGCTGTGGAATTCACATCCCCGACCACCAGAACCAGATCGGGCCGCTGTTCCAGGCAGCATTTTTCAAACTCAATCATGATCTTGGCCGTTTGCTCGGCATGGGTACCGGAGCCCACGCCCAGGTAAATGTCCGGCTCGGGCAGCTGTAAATCCTGAAAAAACAATTTGCTCATTCGCTCGTCATAATGCTGGCCTGTGTGCACCAGCACGGGCTCAAAAGCCCCGTCGAAACACTGCATCTGCTTGTGAATGGGCGCAATTTTCATGAAGTTAGGTCGCGCCCCCACTACGTTGAATACCCGTTTCATCCGCACTCCTTTGCCAAAAGGCGAAAAGTTACTTGGCTGCCTCTGGTTAAGCAACCGCAATTTATTTTCCGAATCAGCCGATAAAATAAGGACTTACCGGCGAAACAGCGTAATGTGAGTCAAAAGTTGTGCGCTGCGGATTTTGAGCTCGGCATTCCGCCGGGTGATGCGCAAAAATGCTCCCGGCAGAACCCGCCGTTGGGGGGCGAATTCAGGTGCACTGTGCAAAAAGTCAAAATTGAGGCAATCTTATTCTAAAATCTATTTCACTGGCACGAGGCTGCGAATAGAATACAAAATCCAAAATAAAAAATACAAAAAAGGATGCTCTGGCCTGGAGAGGGGGGGAGAGGGTGAGTTCCCTACAAATAAAGGCATACAGGACCTGCTAACTTTCTAAAACCACCTGCTTTTGTGAAAATAGAACAGAGGCGAGCACTTATTTGAAGCTAACCGCTAAATGCAATTCATTGTATTTACATTCACACTCCTTTACTTTTTTGGAAGCTCCGGAAGTCTGCCTGCCCCTGCGGGGCATTCAGGCCCCTTGTTGAAGGTAAAAGGCTGTAAGGGTGTTCTTCAGCAGCATGGCAATGGTCATGGGGCCCACGCCGCCGGGCACCGGGGTGATGGCGCCGGCCACTTTGCAGGCTTCCTCGAAGGCCACATCGCCCACCAGGCGGTAGCCCTTAGGAGTCTCTGCCGGCACTCGGTTGACGCCCACGTCGACCACCACCGCCCCGGGCTTGATTAAATCTCCGCGGACGAACTCGGGGCGGCCGATGGCAGCGACCAGAATGTCCGCAGAGCGGGTGTAAGGGGCCAGATCCCGGGCCGCCGAATGAACCACGGTAACCAGCGCGTTGGCTCCGGGCTGCTTTTGCACCAGCAGATTGGCCAGCGGCTTGCCAACGATGTTACTGCGGCCGATAATCACCACGTGCTTTCCTGCAGGGGAAATTCCGCTGCGGTGCAACAGTTCCACGATGCCGGCCGGCGTGGCTGGCTTAAAACGGGGCATCCCGATGACCAGCCGGCCCACGTTGTAGGGATGGAAACAATCCACGTCTTTTTCTGGCGTCACCCGTTCAATCACTTTCTGGGTGTCGATATGCCCTGGAAGGGGCAGCTGGACCAGAATGCCATGGTAGCGGGGATCGGCATTCAGGGCCTCGATGCGTTGGAGCAGAGCCGCTTCACTGATGTCGGCAGGAAGGTGATCGGTAATGGAGTGAATCCCGGCATTCTGGCAGGCCTTGTTTTTTTGCCGCACGTAAACCGCCGAGGCCGGATCGTCTCCCACCAGGATCACGGCCAGGCCGGGCACCTGGCCCCGGGCTTTGATGCGCGCCACCTCCTCTGCCACCTCCTGGCGAATTTGCTGGGCAATGGCCCTGCCATCAATGATCTTCGCCGACATCGCGAAATTCCTCCCGATTGAAATTCAACCGCATGATTTTCTTCGCCTTGCCGGTACGCGCATCCACATCGATGACCACTCCGTTAAAGCGAATATTGGCATCCTTTGAGAGGGCGTAATAGACATGGGATTGGAGCACAAATCGCTGGATGGCTTTTTCCACATCCATGCCAATGATGGAATCCTCCGGGCCGCACATGCCGGCATCGGTCAGGTAGGCGGTGCCCCTGGGCAGGATTTTCTCGTCGGCGGTTTGCACGTGGGTGTGCGTGCCGATTACTGCAGAGACCTTGCCGTCCAGGTAGCGGGCCAAGGCCTGCTTTTCGGCGGTGGCCTCGGCGTGAAAATCAACCACAATGATGGGAGTTTCGCTGCGCAACCGGCGAATCTCCTTTTCCGCGGCCTGAAAGGGGCAATCGATTGGCGCCATAAAGCTGCGTCCCTGAAGGTTGATGACCCCCACCCGCACCCCCTGCCGGGAAGTCACAACGGCGGAGCCAAGCCCCACATTCCCCGCCGGATAATTTAAAGGCCGGAGCAGATATCCGGCCTGATTGACCAGCACGTCCCGCTTGCGCGGCTCCCAGATGTGATTCCCTGAGGTCAGACAGTCCACCCCGGCCTCTTTTAAGCGCAATACCTGGGCATCTCGAATGCCCTTGCCCTTGTCGGTATTTTCC
>RFHE01000269.1 GCA_003696445.1 Calditrichota bacterium
ATCGTGACCGAAATGGGTGCTTCGGCCAACGCCTACACCACCGACGATTACACCTGCTACTACATGGTGGTGGCCAGCGAAAATCTGGAGCGGGTCATGGAAATCGAAAGCGACCGCTTTCAGAATCTGTCCTACGACGAAACCGCCTTCAAGACCGAAGCCGGCGCCGTGTACGGGGAATACCGCAAAGGCAGGGTGAATCCCTTTTCGGTGCTTTTTGAAGAATTGCTCAACACGGCTTTCGACAAGCACACCTACAAGCACACCACCATTGGGTTCGAGGAAGACATCAAAAACATGCCCAACATGTACGATTACAGCTTGAGCTTTTTCAAGCGTTACTACCGGCCGGAGAATGCGGTACTCATTTTGGCCGGCGATTTCGATGTGGAGCAGGCCCGCCGTTTGATTGCCAAATATTACGGCAGCTGGCAGCCTGGCTATGTACCGCCAAAAATTACGCCCGAACCCGAACAGACCGGTGAGCGGGTGAAGGAAGTCACTTATCATGGGCGCACCCTGCCCATCCTGGCCATTGCCTACAAAAACGATGCTTTCGATCCCACCAATCGCCTGTTTGTCGCCGCCGACGTGCTGGCCGAACTGGCCTTTGGCCAGAACAGCGACCTGTACAAGCAGCTGGTCATTCGGGAGCAGAAAGTCCAGTTTGTGCAGGCCGAAAATAGCTGGAATCGCGATCCCAGCCTATTTGCCATTTACACCATGGTGAAAAAAGAGGAAGACATTCCTTACGTCCAGCAACAGATCGACAAGACGGTGGCTCGCTTTCGCAGCCAGCCCCCGGATCCGGACGTTCTGGAAAAGATTAAAAAGCACAGTTACTACGGTTTTCTCATGTCGCTGGATACGCCGGGGAATGTGGCCGCCAATCTGGCGCGAATCGTAGCGCTAACCGGCGGCATCGAGGCGGTGGATCAATACTATCGGACTCTGCGCAGCATCACGCCGGAAGAGGTGCAACAGGCCGCCGAAAAATATTTGCAGAAGAAGCATCGCACGGTGATCATCTTGAAGGGAGAAAAACAATGAAGCACAGCAGCGTTTCCATGGCAAAAATTCTGGGACTGAGCATCCTGATGGTGGCATTTAATTGGCTTTACGCGGGGGAAAAGATGGTGAAACTGCCCGTGAGGGATGATCCAACGATTTCGTTTCGCATTTTATTTAAAGTAGGGTCGCAAAACGATCCGGCGGGCAAGGAGGGCCTGGCCGCCCTGACCGCCGCACTCATTGCCCAGGGCTCCACCAAAAAACACAGCTACGAACAGATTCTGGACCTGCTGTATCCCATGGCCAGTTCCATTTCCTATCAAGTGGATAAGGAAATGACCGTTTTCTCCGGCCGGGTTCATCGGGACAATCTGGAAGCGTTTTACCAGTTATTGAAAGAGGTGCTTCTGCAGCCGGCTTTCGAGCAGGCCGACTTTGAGCGGGTGAAAAGCGACCAGCTCAACTACGTAGAGAAAACCCTGCGCTATGCCAACGACGAGGAATTGGGCAAGGAGGTGCTCTCCGAGTTCATTTTTGAGGGCACACCCTATGGTCACCTCGAGGAAGGGCATGTTTCCAGCCTGAAGCAGATCACCCTAGATGATGTTAAAGCCTTCTACCGTCGGCATTACACGCAGGCCAATTTGCTGATCGGGCTGGGCGGCGGTTTTGATGAAGCCTTTGCCCGGCGGGTGGAAGCGGATTTCCAGCAGTTGCCGGAGGGAACCCCCAGCACCGTGCCGGCCCCCAAACCAAAGGCGATTGATGGTCTGCAAGTCCGCATTGTGGAGAAAAATGCCAGCGCAACGGCCATCAGCTTCGGCTATCCGATCGGAATTCGGCGGGGAAGCCGGGAGTTTTACGCCCTGGCCCTGGCCACCTCCTGGCTTGGAGAGCATCGCAATTCCAGCAGCCACCTCTACCAGGTCATTCGGGCAAAGCGGGGTTTAAACTACGGGGATTATGCCTACATCGAGCATTTCCCCAACGGCGGTAGCCGGCGCTTTCCGCCGCCTAATGTGGCCCGCCGCCAGCAGATCTTTCAAATTTGGATCCGCCCGGTGCCCAACAATGCCCGCTTGTTTGCCTTCCGAGCCGCTTTGCGCGAATTGAAAAAACTGGTCGATGGCGGCATGAGCCAGGAAGACTTTGAGCTGACCCGCAAATTCCTGAAAAACTACATCCTCCACTACGCTCCCACCACCATGTTGAAACTGGGATACGCCATGGACGACGTGTTTTACGGCATCAAGGGGCACCATCTGGAATTGTTCCGCCGTTACCTGGATGAGCTGACCCTGGAAGAAGTGAACGCTGCCATTCGCCACAATTTTCAGTACAGCAACATTAAGGCGGTATTTGTGACCAACCAGGCCGAGGCATTAAAACAAGCGCTGGTGGAAAATCGGCCCAGCCCCATCGAATACAGTTCGCCCAAGCCCAAAGAGATTCTGGAAGAGGACAAGGAAATTGCTTCCTTCCCGCTGCAGGTGAAACCGGAACAGGTGGACATTATACCGGTGGAGCAGGTTTTTCAATAGCGGCGGGGAACTGGATAAAATGCCGGGCCGTTTTCTGCTATGAAAATCGTCTTGATTTGCCTGCAGGGGTCGGTTAAATTTTGCTCGCTTTTTAGTAAACGGTTGGCGCCTTAGCTCAGTCGGTAGAGCAACGGACTGAAAATCCGTGTGTCCCCCGTTCGATTCGGGGAGGCGCCACTGCCAGAAAGGCTGCCGGTTTACCGGCGGCCTTTTTTTGCTTAGCAAAAAAGGCCGGGGAGGATTCTGTTCTGCTCTCTGTCTTTGCCCTGCACACCTTTCGCCGAAAATCCCCAAGAGACACCTTTTGTAAACACCTCCACTTTGGCCTTTCTTTCGCTGTGGGTGAGTTGTTGCCCCGGCCAGGCTCCAAGGGCTTGGCTGGTGTAGAACCGGTCTCAACCGTCTTCCCCAGACGGCACCGCTTCCACCAATTAAATCTCTTCGTCCCCAAATTGTTTGCCGACTGGGTTAGTGGTTTGATTCGCGCCATTCCGGGGCTAAATTGACCTGCAATTGGAAATCGGCCCTGAATTTTTCCGGTGTCTGTTTTTCCCATCGGCCATGGGCCCGCCGGCGATCTTTTCCAGCACGTCCCGTTGCCAACGATTGAATTCAACCAGTTCATGTACTTTTAAAGGAGGATGTCGTATGTCTCAACAACCCCCATTTGATTTAAATCAGTTTCGCCCGCCTCGCATACCCCCGGGGCTGTTGCGATTGGTGGTTCCCGCCTTGCTGGTGTTGCTTCTGCTCTTTTCGGCGGTGTTTACCGTTGGGCCGGAGGAAGTGGGCGTGATCCTGCGCTTCGGCAAGTACACCCGAACGGTCGGTTCCGGGCTGAACTTTAAATTACCCTTTGGCATCGAACAGGTCAAAAAAGTGCCCATCGAGCGCCAGTTGAAAGAAGAGTTTGGTTTTCGCACTGCCCGGGCCGGCGTTCGAACCCAATATTCCCAGCGCGAGTTCGGCCAGGAATCGCTCATGCTGACCGGCGACTTAAATGCCGCTGAGGTGGAGTGGATTGTTCAGTACCGCATCAGCGATCCGTACAAATTTCTTTTCCGGGTGCGGAATGCCCGGCAGACCTTTCGGGATATGAACGAAGCCATTATGCGGGAAGTGGTGGGCGACCGCACCGTAAACGAAGTTCTGACGGTTGGCCGGCAGGAGATTGCCGATACGGTTTCGGTGATGCTTCAGGCCCTGTGCGATCAGTACGAGTTGGGCCTGCGGGTGGACCAGGTTGTGTTGCAGGACGTCAATCCGCCCGATCCGGTAAAGCCGGCTTTCAACGAAGTGAACGAGGCCCAGCAGGAGAAGGAGAAAATGATCAATCAGGCGCTGGCCGAATACAATAAGGTGATTCCCCGGGCTAAAGGCGAAGCCCTGCGGGTCATCGAAGAGGCCCGTGGTTATGCCCTGGAGCGGGTCAATCAGGCCCGGGGCGAGGCGGCCAAATTTAACGCCGTCTATCGGGAATACAGCAAGGCTCGGGAGGTCACCCGCCGCCGGATTTATCTGGAAACCATGAACGAGGTGCTCAGCAAGGTGGAGCAAAAAATCATTACCGACGAAAACCTGAAGGGACTGCTTCCTCTTCTTCAATTGAACCGTGGAGGAAAAAACAATGAATAATGTTCGAAAAATCACTCTTTATATTGCCCTGGCACTGGGCGTCATGCTCCTTTTGTCCTCGGCCTACATAATCAACGAAACCGAGCAGGTTATTATTACCCAGTTTGGGCGGCCGGTGGGTGACCCGATTCAGGAACCAGGGATTCACTTTAAGCTGCCTTTTGTTCAAAAGGCCCATTTTTTCGACCGGCGATTTCTGGAGTGGGACGGGGATCCCAATCAGGTGCCGACCAAAGACAAGCGCTTCATCTGGGTGGATACTTATGCCCGATGGCGTATTGTCGATCCGCTGTTGTTTTTCCAGCGGGTGAAGGATGAACGCGGTGCCCAGTCCCGCCTGGACGACATTCTGGATGGGGAGACACGCAACGCCATCGCCAGCCACGATCTGGTGGAGCTGATCCGAACCTCGAACCGGACACCGATTGCCAATCAGGAATTTGGTGAGGACGACGCGGCCGGTTTCGTGAAGATCTCCTTCGGCCGGGAACGAATCACCCGATCCATCATCGAGGCGGCCAGCCCCCGGGTACGCGAGCTGGGAATCGAGTTGCTGGACCTGCGCTTTAAACGCATTAATTACGTGGAAGAGGTTCAAAACAAGATTTTCGAACGGATGATTTCCGAGCGCAAGCGGATTGCCGAAAAATTCCGTTCCGAGGGTCAGGGCGAGGCCAGCCGCATTTTGGGTGAGCGGGAGCGGGAGTTAAAACGGATTGAGTCCGAGGCCTACCGAACCGCTCAGGAGATTAAGGGCAAGGCCGATGCTGAAGCCACGGCCATCTACGCCGCCGCTTACGATCGCTCGGCGGACAGCCGAGATTTTTTCCAGTTTTTGAAAACCATGGAAACCTACCAGAACGTCCTCACCCAGAAGGATTGGCTCATCCTTTCTACCCAGAGCGATATTTTCAAATACCTGCACAACATTCGAACGCGATAGTCGGCCAAAATCGCGTGGTTTGCTCACTCTCCGGGAGGGCGCTGCAGCTGAGCACCCTCCCGGTTTTTTTACCGGCAGTTAGGATCGGGCGGTTTCTCCCACAAAGTTTTTGCACGCTATTGTCCAGACTCGTATTTTTTTGGCTTAATCGAATACGGGTCTTCATCTCGGGTAAACCGGAACGGCATTTTAAAGGAGAGGAATTGTGGTTAAGACCAACTCCCGTTTTGGATTAAATGTGTTGGTTACGGTGTTAGCCGGAGGACTGGCGGCGGTACTTTATCTGATTCCCCCAACGTCGATTCCAGGGGTGCCAAAAACCGGGATTCAATTGCTGCGCTCGTTCAGCTTGCTGGTGGCACTCATCTGGGGGTTCGAACGGCTGGGCCGTTTTAAGTTGCATAGCAAAATTTTTGCCGGCATGGTGCTGGGGGTATTTGCCGGCATTGCTTTTCATTCCAGTATTGTGGAAATCAAGCCGGTTGGCACGGCCTTTATTCGGCTGATTCAGATGGTGGTGGTCCCGCTGGTGTTGGCCTCATTACTGGTGGGCACGGCCAGTTTGGGCGACCCCAAAAACCTGGGCCGAATCGGGCTGAAAACCCTGATTTACTACCTGGCTTCTACGGCTGCCGCTATTACGGTAGGACTGGTGCTGGCCAACCTGTTCCGTCCCGGCAGCGGTCTGGATCCCTCCATTCAGGCACGCCTACTGGAGAACTACGGTGGGGCTGCCGGACAAAAAATTGCCGGCATGCAGCAGAACGTTAATCCCGTGCAGACCTTTTTGAACATTATCCCCACCAACCCAGCAAAAGCGTTGAGTGAAGGCGAAATTCTTCAGGTCATCTTCTTTGCCATCTTTACTGGCGTGGCGCTCATCTTCATTCCGGCAGAAAAGGCCGATCCGGTAATTCGCTTTTTTGATGGTCTCTTCGATGCCATGATTCAGATTGTCACTATGGTCATTAAAATTGCTCCCTACGGGGTGTTCGCCCTCATTGCCGCCGTGGTGGGCGATTTTGGTGTGGAAATTCTGCTTTCATTACTCAAATACACCCTGGTGGTGATTGGTGGGCTGATGATCATGTTTTTTATTTACCCCCTGGTGGTGCGGTTGTTTACCGGCATGAATCCGGGCTTTTTTCTCAAGGGCATTCGTCCGGCGCAGCTGATTGCGTTCAGCACCAGCTCCAGCGGGGCCACCTTGCCGGTGACCCTGGAGGTATGCGAGCAGAACCTGGGCGTTTCCAACAAGGTGGCCAGCTTCGTCTTACCCCTGGGTGCCACGGTGAACATGGATGGGACTGCACTCTACCAGGGGGTAGCGGCCCTGTTTATTGCTCAGGTGTACGGCATTCCGGTAACCCTTTCCGGCCAGCTGACCATTATTTTGACCGCAACCCTAGCTTCCATCGGCACCGCTGCCGTTCCCGGGGTCGGATTGTTTATGTTGATCATCGTCCTCAAGCAGGTGGGCATTCCGTTGGAAGGCATTGCCCTTATCCTCAGCGTCGATCGCCTGCTGGACATGTTCCGCACCATGATCAATGTAACCAGCGATTGCACCGCTTCGGTAATTGTGGCGCACATGGAAAAACAACTGTCCCCGCCGGAAAAAGAACCAGTTTTGTAACCTTGCTCATGGGAGTGCTTCTACTGAGCTTTTAAAATTCGTCAAAATTTGGCCTATTAGAAGGAAACCGTGTCATGCGAGCCAGCAAAACCGCCACCCCGGAAGTTCATTTAAATTTAAATGTGCGTGGATTGCCCGTATCGGCCACCTTGGCCATCAACGAATTGAGCAATCGCCTCCGCCGGGAGGGGCGCCGGGTCTATCGGTTGGGCCTGGGCCAATCGCCTTTCCCGGTCCCTCAGCCGGTGGTGGAAGAGCTGAAGGCTAATGCTCACCAGAAGGATTATTTACCCGTGCTAGGTCTGCACGAACTGCGAGAAGCGGTTTCCGATTATTACTGCCGCACCCAGGGCCTGAGCCGGGAACCGGATGGGGTCATGATTGGGCCGGGGTCCAAAGAATTGATGTTTCTGGTGCAGTTGGTCTATTACGGGGATCTGGTGATTCCCACGCCCAGCTGGGTATCCTATGCCCCTCAAGCCCACATTATTGGCCGCCAAATTCGCTGGTTACCTACCCGGGAAGCGGAGGGTTGGAAGATTACCCCGGCTGCGGTGGAAATGATTTGCCGGGAAGACCCCCAGCGACCCCGGCTGATTATTTTAAACTACCCGAACAATCCCAGCGGGGCCACCTACCTGGTTGAGGAATTAAAGGCACTGGCTCTGGTAGCGCGCAAATACAGGGTGTTGTTGCTCTCCGATGAGATTTACGGGGAACTCAACCACAAAGGGGTGCATGTGTCCATTGCCCGTTACTATCCGGAGGGCACCATCATCAGCAGTGGATTGAGCAAGTGGTGTGGAGCCGGCGGCTGGCGCTTGGGTACATTTGTCTTTCCCCGAAGCCTGTACTGGCTTCGCGATGCCATGGCGGCAGTAGCCAGCGAAACGTTTACCTCCACCAGTGCCCCCATCCAGTATGCGGCGGTGCGAGCCTTCCAGGGTGGGATGGAAATCGAGCGGTACTTGTGGCAATCCCGGCGCATCCTCCGGGCGCTGGGGCGCTGGTGCTATCACCATTTGATGGAGGCAGGGATCCACGCTGTGGAACCGAAAGGAGCATTTTACCTATTTGTCAATTTCGAGGCGTACCGGCCGCGGCTGGCCGAGCGCGGGATTTTTTCCTCCGAACAGCTCTGCCGGCAATTGCTGGAAGACACCGGCGTAGCAATTTTACCCGGCCGGGCATTTGGACGGCCGGCTGAAGAGCTGACTGCCCGCCTGGCTTACGTAGATTTTGACGGCTCTCGGGCTCTGGCCGCCGCTGAACAAGTTCCTTCTACCACCACCCTGGACGAAGCATTTCTGCGCACCTATTGCCACAATGTGCTGGAGGCCATCGAGCTGATGGGCCAGTGGGCGGCACGGTAAGCTATCATTACCCTCAGCAGGTTGTGTGAATCAACGCACCCACCGCCTTTTTGCCGACCAGCCGATTGTACAGTTTTACCGCTTCCGGGGTAGGTAGGATGTGCACTTCTATACCCTGTTTTTCTAAAAGCAGGCGTGTTTCCGGACACACCTGCAGTTGCTGGTAGTTCCCGGTGGCAAGGATGACCACCCGAGCACCCTTTTCCAGTAAAGGTTGCACATCGGCCGGCTGAATGCCCGGAATATGGTGCGTGTCGGTCTCCCGCCAGTCCCATTCGGCAGACCCACCTGGATAAAGCCGGGCATCCCGATAGGGCTGCGGGGCACCTTCCACCAGAATCCTGCCCCAATTAACCTCCAATATCCGGGGCGAGCGAACCTCAGCCATTGTTTGACCCCGCTGGATTTTTTGCTGTGTGTAAAATTAACCTCGGTGGCTAAATGCTGCAAAACTCGGGGGCAATTTTTATTTCCAGTTAAAGTCAATCCTTTGGCCCTCGATTATTAGCAAGTGTAATAGGACAGTTGTTCGGGATGAACAGAATCAGGTGAACCGGATGTTCACACAAATCATTGACACAGTTTTTTCTTTTCTCGGACCCTCCACCCGGTCCAGAACGGCGAATTTGGAAGGACATTTTGAAGCCGACTTCCAGCAATTGCTGGCCAGCTTCAACCTTCTGCAGCCATCTCAACCTGCCCGTGCAAGGAAGGCTTCAACACTCCCAAACTCCCAGGCACCTCTCACCGTCGCCCGGCCGGCAGGTGTTCCGTTTAACATACATTTAAAGCACCTTCTCAAGAACCTTAACCTGTTTTTGAGAGGCGCAGGAAGAGGGGAGTTTGTCAGTCATCCTCGCCCAACAACCGGAACACCTGCCCGGACAGCGACGCCGGTAATAAAACAGCTGAAATCCTTCCCCGAAGACGAGCTACAAATTTTTTTTCACTTGCCGGCTCCTGCTGTCGTTGACTTACCGGCCAACGACCTATTCCCTGGGCCAGCAGTGTTGGAAGTCCAAGAAGTCAAGATGGCTGGGAAAGGGCTTATTCGATTTTCCGGCCCGGTGCAGAGGGAACACCCTGCTTCCGGTGCGGCTAATGCCCAGGCCGGGCCTTTGGCGGATTTGGCTGGGCCGGCCTTTTCCGGGCGGATGATGCCGGCTGCGCCCACCGATGGCGAGCATACTCCCGGTAAGGAAACCGTTCCGGAAGAGCTTACAGTGAAAGGAGGGCATTTTTCCCCCGATTCGGCCGCTGCCGGGCAAGGATTTCAAATAGCCGATTTGCAAAACAAAAAAAGCGGCGAGAAGACCACCAACGGTCCGGGCAAGCGTGCGGTAGAAGAGACAAACAGAGCAAAGGCCGCTTCCACCCAGAAGGCCCGGTTCGCGCAACCCATTCATGGAAATGAGCCCGCAAAGGCAGAATCCGGGGTGCAGAGCCGTGTTACAGGTGTCCAGAACCAGCGGAGGCAATTTGTTCAAACTCCCCGCATGCCAATCCTTCCTGGTTCCACAATTTTCTCTTCGCTCAAGGAAGTTGACGGAGCAAAATCGGCGGATTCACTCAGACCGTTCCCAGGTCCAGAAAAACCAAGTTTGAGCGCTATTGTTACCCTCCCCGTGGAGGTAAACTTGCAAGTGGAAGGTGGCCCGGCGCTCACTTTGATTGGTACTGCCGTGGCCGACGCGGCCGAAACAGACACAGTGTTCCTCTCTACCTCTGTAGCCCCAGCGGCGGCTCGGGAGGGACGCCTTCTAACCGAAGGGACGGCCAAGGTTGTTTACCAAAGCGGTTATTTGCCCTCCCTCAATTTTTCAAAAACGGCGCACGGGGTGTTTGGTGAAACCGATGCTCCGAGCACAGTTCCGCCCACATCCCGAGCGGTGAATCGGCCCATTGGTGAGGATGTGACTCAACCAGCCCTTGTGGAGGCCGATGGGTCAGCTTCAGTGAGCCGGCCACAGCCGGTTGCAGCGCTAAGGGAGGACCTGGCATCCATTTATTATTTGGTTCGGGAGGTGGTTGCACAATTAAAATTAGCGTCCACGGAGGGCGGCCCCGCCGTTTTTCACTTTCAGTTGAGTGCGACCGCCCCGCAGGTTCCCATGGGGGCTTCGCCCAGCGGTGCCGGCTTTGGCTTTTCAGAAAGCGCGTTTGAGCAGCACTCCACCGAGCAGACAACCACTCGGATTTTTTCCGGAGAGGCCCGCACGCCTGTGCACGTGACCATTCGCATGGGGCAGGAGGGCGTTGCGCAGGACTCGGCCGGTGGAACGGCTGCCTTGTTAGAACAGCTGGCACAAAAAGCCAGCCACAGGGGCAGTCGGATTTTGCAAACTCGCCCGGTTCGCCCGGACGTGGCACAGGAAACAGCCTTTCAGCAGCCTGTAACCCCGGTGCAACCCTTGTCCAGAGGCGTGAAGATCCGTCCGGTGGTTCTGGCTGCCAGAGGACCTGTCATTGAAGTGATCGAAGGAAAGGTTGCTCAACCAACCACAGGGCGCATGGAAGCATCCGGCAGCAAGAGTGCCGCTTCCACGCCTTCTGTTCACGGTTCGGAGAAAGTGGTTTCGGTAAAAAACTTCACTGGCAGCTTTTTGCCCGAACCGATTAAGCTGGAAGAGGCGGCTCCTTCCTCCGCTACCCGGTCTCGAGTCCTCTCCGCGCAGGCGGTGCATCGTAATGCAGATGTTGCTGTACAGGCGGGGACTGTGTCGCTGCCCGGGCAGGGGGAACAGCAGGCGCTGAGCGCTGCACCTGGAGGGGTAAAAATGAAAGAGCTTTCCGGGGCGCATCGGGAACGCCCGCACATGGGTGCACACGGGAGGGTTCGGTCGAGTAAGGCAAACAGGGAACCTGCCCCGACGCCGGAAACCCATCAGCGGCTGGGCGGCCCGGGTCCGAAAAGCGCCCAGGTTGCCCGGGATCCACAAGTTGCACAGGCCGTGACGCCCGGGCAGATGGAAATGCCTCTCCGCGGAGGAGAAAGCCGGGCCATGCCCAATCCCAGGGCATTCCACATGGCCGGCGAACAGCAGATTCTGGAGACGGTGGCGACACCGGCGGGCAGGCAGGATGGGTACAGGCGGAGCGAGCCCGCTTTGCAGCCGACCCGGGAGGCGAACCCGACGCCCTCCAATGCGGGCAAGGTGGAAACAGGCGGCCGGAGCAGCCAGCAATTTGGGGATCGGGAACAGGGCCAGGCCGAGCAGAGCACGCGCTCCTTTCACGGCACGCCCTCGGTTACCGTACAGCATCGCCCGGTCCACATCAGTCTGGTGGTTTCTCAACCAGGGCAGTTACCGCAGCAACTGAGTGAGCTGTTCCAGCGCTGGGTGCGCCAACTGGACGCCCGTATCGGGTTCCACCAGCAGGACATTACCATTCAGTTGGAACCGGAAGCCCTAGGGGCCATGCGATTGAAACTGCAGTTAAAGGACAATGTGTTGCAGGGCAGGTTGGAAGTTTCTCAGCCGGAAACCGCGCGCCTGCTGCTTGCCCACCAGGGCAGTTTGACTCAGCGGATGGCCGACCTAGGGGTTCAGGTGGGGCAGCTGGAAGTTTCGGTTAATTCGGATTTGCCCTCCGGGACGCAGTTTACCGGTTCCCAGCAGGGCAATCAGCAAAACAGTGGCCATGGGGGTAACGGTACCCCGAGCGGCAGTACGGCCAGCGCCATGGCCGCTGCCGAACTGGAGACCAGCCACCATAAATGGCTGGGCTATAACACAATCGATTATCTGGCCTGATAGGAGGATCGAAAATGGAAGTAGGCAATGTGTTCTCCTCGGTTTTTACCGGTAAGGACAATCAACCCACCTCGGAGAAAATTCTGGGCAAGGATGATTTTCTGCGTTTGCTGGTGACTCAGTTGAATTACCAGGATCCCCTGAATCCTCTGGAGGCAGCCGATTTCAGCGCTCAGCTGGCGCAATTCAGCTCGGTGGAGCAACTGGCCAACATCGGCCAGACCCTCCAGGCCAGCCAGGACAGCGACTTGTTGCTGGCCACATCGATTAACAATACCCTTGCGGCTACCATCATCGGTAAATCAGTTCGGGCTCAGGGGAACCAGGTGTATTTCGATGGCGAGCAACCGGCCAATCTGAGTTTTTCCCTGCCATCCAATGCCAGGGAGGTGACTATTGAGATTGTCAACGAAAACGGAAAGGTCGTTCGGACCATCCAGCAGAAAAACCTTGCTGCAGGAGATCATACCGTAAGCTGGGATGGTCGGGACGACGATGGCGCTGACATGCCTGAAGGGACCTACACGTTCCGGGTAAGCGCCCAGGATGGGGAAGGCAATCCTCTGGATGTGACCACTTACCTGAGCGGGCGCATCACCGGTGTACGGTACGGTCAGGGCGGTGCAGTTTTGATGGTGGGCCACATCGAAATTGCATTGTCCGATGTGTACGAAATTCTGGAAGGTTAAACCCAAAACCGATGTGTGAAAGGAGGTGAAACAGGTGCCGAGCAAGATCGATGGCATCAAACCGCCATTTATTCCCCTGGGCGGGCTAAATGGAGTGCCATCGCCTCAACCGGTTGTGCCACCCGGCCAGACTCCCTTTGCCGAAATTCTGAGGGAGAAGCTGGAGGGCGAATCCGGGCTCAGGTTTTCCGCCCATGCACAACACCGCCTGAAGAGCCGCAATATTCATCTGGACGAAGCCAGTTTGGAACGGCTGAATCGGGCGGTGGAGCGGGCCGATAGCAAGGGGGCCCGGGAAGCCCTGATCCTGATGAACGACCTGGCTTTCATCGTCTCGGTGGACAACCGCACGGTTATTACAGCCATCGACTCGGATAGTATGAAAGACAGTATTTTCACCAATATCGATTCGGCAGTCATTGTGAAGTAAGTGCAATTCAGGGCTGGACCTTCCTGTGAAACTCATCCCGCAGAAGGAAGCCCTGAAGCCTCGCCGATTGACCGACGCGAGGATGATGCATTCAAGGATGATTCAAAAACTAAACAAGGAGGGTTAAACCATGGGTTTAATGCGGTCTCTTTTTGCAGGGGTTTCAGGGTTGCGTAACCATCAGGTGTTAATGGACGTGATTGGTAATAACATTGCCAATGTCAACACGATTGGTTTTAAAGTGGGTCGTGTGACCTTTGCCGAAACCTTCGCCCAAACTCTTCGTGGTTCCACCCAGCCGCTGTCCAGCATTGGAGGGAGCAATCCCATGCAGGTGGGGTTGGGAATGTCCCTGGCCACCATCGACACTATTTTCGGTCAGGGTAACATCGAGACCACCGGTCAGGTGACCGATCTGGCCATTCAAGGAAAGGGCTTTTTCATCGTCAGCGATGGGAAACAGCGCTTTTTTACCCGTGCCGGTTCGTTTCAATTCTCCTCGGATGGGCGGCTGATTATGCCCAGCAACGGGCTGGCGGTGCAAGGCTACATGGCCAACAGCGCCGGCGAAATTGAAGCCGGAACCCCACTGAGTGACATCGTGTTGCCGCCCAACCTGAAGGTGCCGGCACGAGCCACGACCCGGGTCGATTTGGCCGGTAACCTGGATGCCAGCGCTCAGCCGCTGGGGACCATCCTGAGCAGTAAACGCCTCTACGCCCGCGAGAAGAGCGGCGACGGCAGCGATGTGGAAGGCCTGCTGGCCACCGGTGTTTCCAATACCGTGATCAGCGGCATGATCCCCAATAACACCACCATTACCATCAGAGATTCGGTGGTGGGAACCAAAACCTACAAATATGTAGAAGCCGATACCAGCGTAGGCAACGGTGCCTTCCATTCTTTGGATGACCTGATTGCTGAAATCAACAACGATTTTGGCTCTTCATCCTTTACCGTTACTCTGAACAGCCAGGGTGCTCTGGAATTCAGCGACGTGTCCGGCGCCAGCAACGTGTTGAGCATTACCAGCAACAACGCTTTGCTGGAAAAGGCCTTGCAGAGCGCTAACGGGGATGTAAACGCTGGGAATTTAACCACCGATCGCTTTTCGCATGTGGCCAAACAAACCGACAAGCTGGTGGACCTGCAGGATGAAAACGGTACCTCCCTCGGCCTGGCCAATGGTGATGAAATTACCATCAATGGCCTGCTTGGTGGGAATGCAATCAATGAATATGCTTTGGCGGTAAGCGGCAGCACCACGCTGGCCGACCTGGCCACTGCCGTAGAAACGGCCTTCAACATCACCAACCCGGACGGGGTGACCATTGATCCCAGCGAAGGGACCTTGGTGATTAACGGCGACGGCGGCAAGGCCTATGAGATCACCTCGGTGGATATTCGTGCAGATGATACGCCTGGCGCCGGCGGCACCGCCCGGGACGTGTTTAATACCTTATTCGACAGCACCCCGGGCAACTGGGAGCAGGTTCAGGAAGCCCAGGACGTGGAAAAAGCAGCCAGCTACACTGTATTCGACTCTCAGGGTAATCCGTTAGACGTTACCATCATCTTTAAAAAGGACGTGACTCAGCCTAACCGGTGGACCTGGGAAGCCAAGGTGGATGAACCGGCGGTGATTACAGGTGGTGCTACCGGAACCGTGGAATTTAATTCGGATGGCTCACTGAAGGCTTTCCGCTTCGACGATGGCTCCTCGCGCCTGCAGATCGATTCCGGCCTGGGTGGCAGCGACCTGCTCAGCCTGGAGCTCAACGTGGGAGCAAAGGGGGACTTCAACGGGCTCACTCAGCTCAGCAGCGCTAATTCCGCGCCTCTGATTGTGGACCAGGACGGCTATACCATGGGTGTGCTGCAAAACATCTCCATCGACAGCTTCGGGCGGCTGACCGGTTCGTTTAACAACGGGGTCAGCAAGGTGATCGGCCAGATTGCTCTGGCAGATTTCACTAATCCGGGTGGAATGGAACGCATGCAGGACAACCTGTTCTCCCAGTCGGCCAATTCCGGCATACCTCAGATCGGCACCGCGGGCATTAACATCAATGCCTCTATTATCTCCGGTGCCATCGAGCAGTCCAATGTGGACCTGGCTGAGGAGTTTACCAAAATGATTATCGCTCAGCGGGGTTTTCAGGCCAATGCCCGGGTCATCACCACCAGTGATGACCTACTCTCCGAAGTCACCAACCTGAAGCGATAAAGCTAAAACGGGGTAGGCAGGCCCGGCGCCTGTCTGCCCCATTGTAATTGGTAAAATTTTCTTCGCCCAGGCCGATGACAACAATTGGACCCGGAAATGCGAGTTAACCATGATTACGGTAACCCGAATCAATGACCAGAGTATCACCATCAACGCCGAATTAATCGAATTTATTGAGGCAACACCGGATACGATAATCACCACCATCACCGGAAAAAAAATTTTAGTCAAGGATTCGGTGGAGGATGTCATTGAAAAGGTGATTCGATACCGGCAACGCTGTTTCGAGAATATTCGGGTGAAATGGGAAGACGCTGAACGATGAAAAAAGCACTGGACATCGCTACCCTAATCGGGATATTCGGCGGCACGTTCCTGATCCTTTTTTCCATCATGATTGGTGGTGGACTGGGAGGCTTCATTAACATTCCTTCCCTACTCATTGTTGTGGGTGGCACCATTGCTGCTGTCTTGGTCCAATATCCTCTCGGAGACGTGCTGGGGATCATGGGGGTGATGCGCAACACGGTTATCAGCCAGAGTGCCGATCCCCAGGAAATTATTGATTTGTTTGTGAAGATGGCCGAAGAAGCTCGCCGAGAGGGCCTGCTGGCGCTGGAAAAATATTCAAAAGAAGTGGACAACGCCTTTATTCGCACCGGCATTCAACTGGCCGTGGACGGTACCGAACCGGAATTGCTCAGGGAAATTCTAGAAAAAGAAGTAGATAACATGGAAGAACGGCACAGCCGGGGGCAGGGCATTTTGGAGGCTTTCGGCACCTTCTCGCCGGCTTTTGGAATGATTGGAACCCTGATCGGTCTGGTGCTGATGCTACGTACCATGAAGGATCCCTCCTCCATCGGCCCTTCCATGGCGGTGGCTCTGGTAACAACCTTCTATGGAGCTGTGCTTTCCAACCTGATTTTTAACCCTCTGGCCGGAAAACTGAAAGAAAAGTCCAAGGAAGAGGTCCTGATGTTGGAAATGATTATCGAAGGGATTCTCTCCATCCAATCCGGGGATAACCCTCGGTTGGTGGAACAGAAGTTAATGACCTACCTGCCGCCAAAAAAACGGAAAAGCGACGACGAAGGGGGTGAATGAGACCCGTTCCGGGAAGAAATAAATGGACGATCGAGTGTCGAAACTGCCGACGCCCAATCTGCCTCACTGTCGAAAATCGAATCAGTTGCCACTCTTTTCATCACACCTCTTTTTTAGAAAGATGGGTAAAACTGCCAGCCTAACTCTTTAAAAAACAGGCCGAAAAGGGCCAACGTCCGCCTTTTTTTGTGCCTCCCCAGAACATGGCACACATGTTGCCCTTTAGGGTTTGGTAAAACCGAGGATGGGTGTATGGCGGGCAAAAAGAAGAAAGTTGAGGAAAGCAAAGGGGGTGCCCCGGAGTGGATGGTAACCTTTGGTGATTTGATGTCCCTTTTGCTGACCTTTTTTGTATTGCTGGTCTCTTTTTCTTCCATTCAACAGGTGAAATTTCAAAAAGCCCTGGGCAGCTTGCATGGCGCACTGGGTTTGTTGCCTTATCAGGAATCGGTCGTTTTTCAAAATGAGCCCCTGATACCCCAACTTTCCGATTACCAGAACAAACGATTGCGAACTCTGGCTATGGAGTTAAAGCGAATGGTTCGAGAAGGGGGTTTGGAAAAGCAAATCAGCACAGAAATGATGGACGATGGGATTCTTGTCAGAATCGATTCGCCGGTTTTGTTTGCCCTTGGCGACGACCGATTAAAGCCAAATGCGCTGCCCATTTTGAAAAAAATTGCAGAGTCCAATGCCGATTTAAGCACGATGCTTCGCATCGAAGGCCACACGGACGACTTACCCATTCACACAAACCGCTTTCCATCCAATTGGGAGCTGTCCACGGCTCGGGCCTTGAGTGTATTGCGTTATTTTGTGGAACAAGGCATTTCACCGGACCGTCTGGCGGCTGTGGGATACGGGGAATATCATCCACTGGTACCCAATACCTCTCCGGAAAATCGTGCCAAGAATCGACGCGTAGAAATCTACATCCTGAGCGAATCGCTTGACCGCAACCTCATGGACGATGCTAATCAATCATAAGGAGTGTGCTTATGGCCGAAAAAGAACGGAACAAGGCGGGTGCCGACCAGCCGGCTGAAGAGACAGCCAAAAGGAAAGGGCGATTGCTGAAATTTGGGGTACCGGTTTTACTTATTCAAGTGATAGTGGCTTACTTTCTGGCCTCTTCGATTATCGTGCCCTCCCTGGTTAAAAAAGCCACCGCAGAAGACACCGACGAGGCCAAAGCCAAGGCCGTGGCCGACAAGGAGGAAGAGGCATCCAGCGAACAGGATTTTGGTGCCGTTTACAAACTGGAGGACATCATCGTCAATCCGGCCCAGAGCCGGGGAGCCCAATTTGTGCTGGTAAATCTGGCCTTCGAAGTAGCCAAGGATGACGAAGTTAAGGAATTGGAAAAGCGAGAAGTGCAATTGCGGGATATCATCATTCGCCTGATCAGTTCCCGTACCATCGATCAATTGGACGACGCCAGCGATAAGGATAGTTTACGGGTAGCAATCGCCGCCCAGGTTGAGTCCGCCGTTCCCAAGCTTCACCTTAGAAATGTGTATTTCTCCAACTACATCATTCAGTAATTGAGCAACCATTGGAGGAGTCGTGGCCGAGGTTTTATCCCAGCAGGAAATCGATCGTTTGTTGGCCGGAGTCAACTCGGGCGAGGTAAAGGAAGCCGAGCTGGGTGAGCTGTTGAAGAAAAAGGAGGTCTATGAGTACGACTTCCGAAAACCCACTCGCATCTCCAAAGACCAGATTAAGACGCTCCGCAACCTGCACGAAAATTTTGCCGAGTTGTACGGTTTTCACCTGGCCTCGCGGCTGCAAACCATGGTTTCAATCGAGCTGGTGGCTGTGGACCAGCTTCGCTATTCGGAGTATGTGCTTTCTATTACCAACCCCTGTTGTGTGTACATTTTCGATGTTGGCCAGACCAACAGTCGCGCGGTTTTGGAGCTCACCACCGATCTGGTATTCATGATTGTAGAGCGTTTGTTGGGCGGGATCGGATCGCCTCCCAAGGCTCCGCGAGCCATCACCCAGATCGAACAACGCATTATCCAGCCCCTGGTGTTGCAAGCCCTGAATAACCTGTCCACTGCCTGGCGGCCGGTCTATGAGTTGGAGTTTCCTCTCTGTGGTTTTGAGACCAATGCCGATTTTGTTCAGATTGCCCCGGCCGGTGAGATTGTGTTGGTTTTTTCGTTTGAGGTCAAAATTGGCGATGAATCGTTTTTGATGAATCTTTGTTATCCCACCTTTGCTCTGGAAGAGATTAACGCTCAGGTCAATCTGATGCGCTCGTTGTCCAGAGCTACCGGCAAAAATCGAGAGATTGCCTACCGGGCTCTTTCTGAGAATCTCTTGAAAACCTGCATCGAAGTGCGGACCCTCATTGGGACAACTTCCATCCGCCTGAAAGAATTGCTGGATCTGGAAGTGGGCGACATTATCTGCCTGGATACCCACGTGGACGAGTCTGTACCCATCTACCTGAACGATAAACTCAAATTTTATGGCAAACCTGGGGTGGTGGATGGTGTGGTATCGGTAAAAATAGTGCGGGAAGCCAGCGAAGACCATGAATAGATAGTAAGGGAGAGACCCATGGCGGAAGAAAAGAAACCAACGCAGGAAGCTCAAAGCGACGAGTCTGGTGCCCAGGAACAGCCGGAGGTTCAGAAGGCTGAGTTTGAGCAACTGGAAGGCCAGTCCAGGAATGGCCAGGCCACACGAAAAATTGAAATGCTTTACGACATCGTCTTGCCGGTTGCCATTGAGTTGGGCCGTACAAAAATGTACGTGAAGGAAATTTTGGAGCTGGAACGCGGCTCCATCATCGAGCTGGACAAAATGGCCGGGGAACCGGTAGATCTGTACATCAACAACAAGAAGATGGCCGAAGGGGAAGTGGTGGTCGTGGATAAACATTTCGGGATCCGTATAACCAGCCTCGTTAATCCGGTTGATCGAATTAAAGGATTGGGAGGCGAATAAGTGAAACGCGGCTTTCCGGCAGCCGGGGTGCTTTTTTCGTCTATTTGCTACTGGCAAAGCTTGTGGGGTGGGCAGCCGGAGCCACCGGCCCAGCCGTTGAATTTGGGATGGGCAGTGGCAAAGATGGTGATTGTGCTGGTTTTCATTATCGGGCTGATTTTTTTGACTGTGTTTTTTTTAAAACGGCTGGGGTTGAACCGAGGCCTTACCGGGCAGGGGAACTGGTTTCGGATGCTGGGCAAGATCAGCCTTCAACCCAAACAAGCCATTGCACTGGTTCAGGTACTGGATCGAATCGTACTGCTGGGCATTACCGAGCAATCCATTCGGACGCTGGCCGAGTTTCCCAACGACCCGGCCATTCAACAGAAGCTGAGCGCCATGGAAAACAGCACGGCGCAGACCACCGATGCAAGCAGTTTCTGGAAACTATTGAAGTCGCGCACTGAATCGTAACCTAAACCGAACTTGGAGGGCAGGCAACCGCCTGTATTTCAGGATGGGCAGGCATTTTCTGGCAGTGGTGGCCTTTATTGTAATCCTGATGGGAATGGAATCCCACGCACACGCACAGCCAGGAAGTGCGCCCTCGCCCGTGGTGCTGCCAAAGGTTACCGTCGGTGTCGATACCGCTCAGAATCCGCAGGACTTTGCTGTGACCCTGCAGATTATTTTCCTGATGACGGTATTGACACTGGCGCCTGCCATCCTGGTATTGCTTACCTCCTTTACCCGGATCGTCATTGTCTTTCATTTTATTCGCCAGGCCCTGGGCACTCAGCAAATCCCGCCCAATCAGGTGCTCATCGGGCTGGCCCTGTTTCTGACCTTTTTTATTATGGGGCCCACCTGGAATGCGGTGAACGCCCAGGCGTTGCAGCCCTATTTAAAGGGAGAGATTACCCAACAGGAAGCTTTCGAGGCAGCCAAGAAGCCGGTTCGAGCATTTCTGTTCCGCCACACGCGGGAAAAGGACCTGGCCCTTTTTGTCAGTCTTCGCGAGGGGGAAAAGCCCACCGGCCCGGAAGACGTGGATACCCTGACGCTGATCCCGGCATTCGCCATCAGTGAACTGCGGTTGGCCTTTCAAATCGGATTTATTCTCTACATCCCCTTTCTCATTATCGATATGGTGGTGGCCAGTGTCCTGATGAGCATGGGGATGTTGATGCTGCCGCCTATGATGATCTCTCTACCCTTTAAAGTGCTTTTGTTCGTCCTGGTGGATGGATGGTATCTGCTGGTGAGTTCACTGGTTCACAGCTTTTAATGCGGAGCGGTAAAACATGACCGAACAGTTTGTTATCAAATTCGTTTCCGATGCCATTTACACGGTGATTCTGCTGGCCGGCCCGGTGCTGCTGGTGACGTTGGTGGTTGGCTTGCTGGTGGGCGTCTTTCAGGCTGTAACCTCCATTAACGAGATGACCTTGACTTTTATTCCCAAACTCATTGCGGTGATTCTGGTTTTGCTGGTGCTATTTCCCTGGATGTTGCGGCTGATGCTGGAGTACACCGTGTCCATTTTTAACCTGATACCCATGATGGCCAAGTAAAATGACGGTAACCGAACACCAGATTCTGGTTTTCTTTCTCATCTGGGTGCGGGTGAGCGCCCTGTTTCTCAGCGCGCCGGTGTTTGGCACCCGCGGTATTCCCCTGCTGTGGAAGATCGGCTTCAGCGGACTGGTGGGACTTTTGCTTTACCCGGTGGTGGAGCCCACCGTGCCGGATATCGCGCTGGAGTGGTGGACGGTGGCTGTGCTGGTGGGCCGGGAAATTCTGGCTGGGGTCAGCATAGGGCTGGTGCTTATGCTGCTGTTTGCCGCCGTGGTCCTGGCCGGGGAGTACATCGGCATGGACATGGGATTTTCCATGGTTCAAGAATTCGATCCGTCCTTTCAGAGCAATATTTCCATTTTAGGCCGATTCAACAATATTTTGGCCATGCTGGTATTTCTGCTGCTGGACGGCCACCACCTGCTGTTGCAGGCTATGGCGCTCAGCTACCGCACCGTTCCCATCGGTACCTGGTCGCTCTCTCAGCCGGCCATTCATCGGATCATGGCCATATCGGGAAAAATTTTTGCCATCGGCCTGCAAATTGCAGCCCCAGCGGTGGTTACCCTGTTCTTAACCAGCGTTGCCATGGGCATTATTGCCCGCGCGGTTCCACAGATGAACATCTTTTTCGTCGGTTTTCCCCTGCGCATTTTCGCCGGCCTGGCCTCGTTGATGCTGGGATTGCCCCTGTTTCTTTATGTGTTCAAGCGTTTGCTGGAAGTGTTCCAGAGCGACGTGCTGTACCTGTTGAGGGTAATGTAAATGGCGGATAGTACAGAAAGAACTGAACAACCAACCCCAAAGCGGCTGGAAGAGGCCCGCCAGAAGGGCAATGTGGCCAAGAGTGTGGAAGTGAATGCTGCGGTTTCCCTGCTGCTGGGGCTCACATTGCTGTATTTCATGAGCGGTATGTTTTTAAAACAGTTTCTGTTGATCATGCGCACCATCTTTTCCGGCGGGTATCTCACACCGCTCAGCCCGGATAACCTGCGCCACTATGTTCTGCTGGGTTTAGAGCGTTTTGGTCCGGCCCTGCTCATTTTTCTGGCCGGCATCATGCTGGTGGGCTTGGGCATCAGTGTGCTGCAGGTAGGCTTTTTATTCACCTGGGAACCCCTGCAGCCGAAGCTGGAAAAGATTAACCCGGCCAAGGGGTTCAAGAAAATTCTGTTTTCCAGGCGCTCCCTGGAAGAATTGGTGAAAAACCTCTTAAAACTGGCCGTGGTATTGCTCATCGGTTATCTGTCCTTCCGTTCGCTGGAGGACCAGCTGATACCCTTAATGGATCAGGGGGTGGCCCAGATTGGCCAGTTTATGGCCCGGGCAGCCATGAGCATCAGCCTGAAAATTGCCGGCGTCTTCCTGTTGATTGCGGCGGCCGATTATGCGTTTCAGAAGTACGAGCACCTTCAAAACCTGAAAATGACCCGCCAGGAAGTCAAGGATGAGGCCAAGCAGCAGGAAGGGGATCCACAAATTCGCTCCAAGATCCGCGCGCGCCAAATGCAGATGGTGCGCCAGCGCATGATGCAGCAGGTGCCCGAAGCAGATGTGGTGATTACCAACCCCACCCACTATGCAGTGGCCCTCAAATACGAGCCGCAGCAGATGGAAGCGCCCAGGGTGGTGGCTAAGGGCAAGAATTTTATTGCGCTTAAGATTCGTGAGATTGCCGAAGCGCATCAGGTGCCGATCGTTGAGGATCCACCGCTGGCCCGCGCCCTTTATCAGGCCGTGGAGGTGGACCAGACCATTCCGGCCAAATTCTTCCAGGCGGTGGCCGAGGTGCTGGCTTACGTTTACAAACTGAAAAACAAACGGCTGTAATTCCCAATGATTAAACGCAACAGCGACATTGTTCTGGCTGTGGGGGTCATTGTCATCTTGCTGCTGATGATTGTACCCATGCCCCCGGCCGTTTTGGATGTGCTGCTGGCTCTGAATATTTCCGTAGCGCTGGTGCTGTTGCTGGTTTCCATTTACTTGGTCAATCCCCTGGAGCTGTCGGTCTTCCCCAGCCTGCTGCTTATTCTCACCCTGTTCCGCCTGGCCCTGAATATTGCCTCCACCCGGTTGATCCTGGGCGAAGCCTACGCCGGGGAGATTATCCGTTCCTTCGGCAGTTTTGTGGTGAAGGGCAATTATGTGGTGGGATTCATCATCTTTCTGATTCTGGTCATCATCCAGTTTGTGGTGATTGTAAAGGGAGCCGGACGCATTGCGGAAGTGGCTGCCCGCTTTACCCTGGATGCCATGCCCGGCAAGCAGATGAGCATCGATGCGGATCTGAACGCCGGGATAATTACTGAGGAGGAAGCCAAAGCCAGGCGCCAGCAGATTGCCCGCGAGGCGGACTTTTACGGTGCCATGGATGGTGCCAGCAAATTTGTCAAGGGCGATGCCATCGCCGGCCTCATTATTACTTCCATTAACATTGTGGGCGGTTTAATCATCGGCATGGTTCAGATGGGCATGCCCTTAACCCAGGCCCTGCAAACCTACTCGCTGCTGACCATCGGCGACGGGCTGGTATCGCAGATCCCGGCTTTGCTGGTCAGCACTTCGGCCGGTATGGTGGTTACCCGGGCGGCCAGCGAGGACAACCTGGGCATCGATTTGAGTGAACAGCTCTTCGGCAAACCAAAAGCGCTTTACGTTGCTGCCGGAACGCTCACATTGTTCGGCTTTACCCCCGGCCTGCCGACCATTCCGTTTTTGATTTTGGCGGCCGTAGTGGGGACAATCGCCCGTACCGTTCAGCAGCGCGTACAGAGCGAGGAAGAGTTGGATGCTGGCGAGGAAGAGGCCCAGCTGCCGGCGAGCACCGAACCGATCGAAGCCTACCTACAAGTCGATCCGCTGGAGCTTGAAATTGGCTACAATCTAATTCCCCTGGTCGATGCCGAACAGGGCGGCGATCTATTTGATCGCATCACTTCCATGCGCAAACAACTGGCCGTGGAAATCGGCATCATTGTGCCCCCCATTCGCGTGCGGGATAACCTCCAACTTTCGCCAAACGAATATGTAATCAAGATTCGAGGCAACGAAGTGGCCCGCAACGAACTGTTTGTTGGACAGTTGCTGGCCATGAATCCCGGTCATGTGGAAGAGGCCATCGAAGGCATCGAAGTGGTGGAGCCTGCCTTCGGGTTGCCCGCCGTGTGGATTTCCCCCGCCCAGCAGCAGGAGGCCGAACTGGCCGGCTACACGGTAGTGGAGCCATCGGCCGTGCTTGCCACACACTTGATGGAGGTCATCCGCAAGCATGCCGATAAATTGCTCGGCCGCCAGGAAGTCAACAAGCTCATCGAAAACCTAAAGAAGGAATATCCAGCCGTCGTCGAAGAGCTGATTCCCGATCAGCTCAATCTGGGCGCCGTGCAAAAGGTGCTCCAGAACCTGCTGCGGGAAAACATCCCCATTCGGGACCTGGTAACCATTCTGGAAACCCTTGCCGATTATGCCAGCCTGACCAAAAATGTGGACGTACTCACCGAATATGTACGCTTTGCCCTGGCCGATACCATCGCCAAACAATATCAGGACGAAAATGGGGTAATCCACGCCATTACCCTGGATGCCCAGATCGAGCAGTTGATTACCAATTCTGTCCAGAAACAAAAACAGGCCAGCAGTACCCTTGGATTGCCCCCGGCCGTTGTTCAGCAAATTCATCGCAGTGTGGCGCAATGTGTAGAGGTGGCCCTAAGCCATGGATACCAGCCGGTAATAGTCTGTTCGCCCACCATCCGGGCCTATTTCCGCAAGCTGATTGAGTCCGCTCTGCCCGATGTAGCGGTGATCTCCTTTGGCGAGTTGCCCAACGAAGTTCGCATTGAATCCATCGCAAAAGTGAGGATTGGCAATGAAAATTAAAAAGTTTACCGGGAAGTCGTTTCAAGAAGCCTTCGAGAGGATGCGTGAAGAACTGGGAGGTGAAGCGATCATTTTGAATTCGCGCAAGGTGAAACAAAACGGGCTGAATTTCATGGCCGGGCGGGAGCTGTACGAGATCACCGCCGCCATCGATTCTGCCAATGGAACGACCCAACCTGCTGCGCCGGTTTACCGACGACCAAAACAGCTGGTTAATGAAGTGGGGAGTGCCCCAGTTCGTCACAATGGTAGCGGCAGGCAGGAAATGCCACCCGAACAAAAACTGGTTCTCCAACAATTGGGCGAGATCCGGGCTCTGAAAGACGATTTGCAGGACGTCAAAAAAGTGCTGGGCCAGGTGGCCGACTTTCTCAAATACAGCCGCATGCCGGCCCTTCCGGAAACTTTTAAAGCCCTCTTGAAAAAACTGGTGGACAACGAAGTCAACGAAGAACTGGCCACCGCTATTGTGCAAACCGTTTACGCCCGCATGGATGCCTCCAGCTTTAAGGATAGTGAGCGGGTTACCCGGGCGGTTTCCCAGCTAATAACACGGATGTTAAAAACCGCACCACCCCTGGAGGTGGTAAAACGACGCCCCTACGTGGTGGCACTGGTTGGCCCGACCGGGGTAGGCAAAACCACCACTGTGGCGAAAATTGCCGCCAACCTCAAATTACATCACAACAAACGGGTGGCTCTGATTTCCGCCGATACGTACCGTATCGCCGCCATCGAGCAACTGCAAACCTTTGCCAATATTGCCGGAATTTCCATGAGCGTGGCCTATAGCCCCCAGGACATGCGCGAAGCGATCAACAAATATCGAGATCGGGATTTGATTTTAATCGATACGGTAGGGCGCAGCCAGAAGCATGAGGCTCATTTGAACGACTTGCGCCAGTTTGTGGATGCTGCCAATCCAGACGAGGTGCATCTGGTGATGAATCTGACCGCCAGCCTGAAGACGCTGTTGGACGTGATTCGGCGCTTTTCGGTGATGCGCCCCAATCGGTTTCTGTTTACCAAGCTGGACGAAACCACCACCCCGGGCAACATGCTGAATGTGCTCTACAAGTATCAGACGCCGATTTCTTATGTAACCAATGGACAGACCGTACCCAACGACATTGCCAATGCTGAGGCCGAGGCGCTGGCGCAATTCATTTTGGATGGGGTAAATGATTAATGAAGGATCAGGCGGCACAATTACGCGAGCTGGTTCAGGATAATGGTCAATCGGTGGCTTCTTCGCCGGGCAGCGGCCAAATACACCTGGTGGCCAGCGGCAAGGGCGGGGTGGGTAAAAGTGTGTTTGCCCTGGCTCTGGCCGGTGCCTGGGCTCGCCTGGGCCTGCGCGTCCTGCTGGTGGATGCCGATTTGGCTTCCCCATCCCTCCATGTGCTCAGCGGGTTGGATGCTCCCTTCACTGTCCAGGTGATGTTGAAGCGCGGTGCGGAACGGCTCAACTTGGACCAGCTTCATTTAACGGAAAATCTCTGGCTGCTGCCGGGAAGCCATTCCGGAAGAGAGCAACACCTAGAGCAGATGGCCGATGTGCACTATTTCGCCGAGCAGTTGGACCAACTTGCTCCCCGCTTCGACCGATTGTTGATCGACACTCGTACCGGTGTCAGCCGGTGGAACCTCGGGTTGTTCCAGTATGCGGACTGCATTTACCTGCTTACGCAAACGGAGCCGACCAGCGTAATCGAAACGTATTTGTTTGTCAAAGCGGTTCGCCCCTACCTGGATATGCGTAAGCTGCGCCTGGTGGTCAATCAGAGCCTCTCCGAAGAAGGAGCGTTGGAAGCCCATCACCATTTAAACCTTGCCCTGATGCATTTTTTGAAAACTCAGCTGCCCCTGGCCGCACATCTGCCCTTCGATCCAGAGCTGCGGGAAGCCCTAGTCAGTCAACTGCCTTTTTGGACCGAGGCACTAAGCACCACTGCTTTAGACAAAATCCGGCAGCTGGCAAATAAAGAAAGTAACGCTGAACAAGAATCTGTGAATGTGATACCCAAAAACAGGGAGGTGCTGCCATGAAACAGCTCCCATTTAAGCTAAGCCTGCTGGTTTTCTTTATCGCTTTGCTCTCCGGCTTTTACAGCGAGCTCGGCCTGATGGAAAATTTGATTCGGGCTTTCGTGATTTACTTGGTTTTCTCGGTGATTGTTCTGCTGGTGATGCTGGTGCACACTCAGATTCAGTACAGTGTGCTGACCAGCCGGCAGCAGCGTAAACCAGCCGAGCAGGAAGCCCATTCGATGGCTATGGAAAATTCATTAAATCAACAATAAAAGGGGCGAACCATGAAAGCCACAGTCGATCCATTGTGGAAGAAGTACTATGAATGTAAAACCGACGAGCTTCGGCAGCGCCTGATGGTGAAATATCTGGGTCTGGTTCACTATGTGGTGAACAAACTGTTCAAAAGCATTCCCCAGAACATTGAACGAAACGATCTGGTAAATATCGGCGTGCTCGGGCTCAGTGAGGCGCTGGATCGCTACAATCCCTATTTTGGAATCAAGTTCGAGACCTACGCCATTCCCCGCATCAAGGGGGCGATTATCGACGAACTACGAAAGCAGGACTGGATGCCCCGTTCCCTGCGGTCCAAATCCAACTTGATCAAAAAAGCCATCGACGAGCTCGAGCAAACCACCCGTGGCGAGGTGTCCGACCAGGAAGTGGCCAACTATTTGGGCATCAGCGAAAAGGAATACCTGACCTGGCAGTCACAACTGAACCGGACCAATGTGGTCTCCCTGGACAAACCTAATCCTAACTACGACGACCACAATTTGTACGAGGCCATTGAAGACCCAGCGGGGGAAAACCCTATGGAGAACATGGAAAATGAAGAAATGAAAGCCCTGTTGGTTAAAATCATCAAGCAATTGCCGGAAAAAGCCCGCATGGCCATTACCCTCTACTATTACGAACGACTTACCTTTAAAGAAATTGGCAAAATCCTCAATGTGTCGGAGTCGCGCATTTCTCAGATCCATTCGGAAACCATTGAGCGAATGCGAAAAATGTTAACCAAAGAACTCTATGTCTGAATTTTCGACATCTGATGCTGGGGTGCCGGGCAGATTGGGCGCCAATTGCAAAGAGCGGGAAATTGTTACCTCAGTGTAAACAATTACTTACGGAATGTACGGATGTGGCTGGTATTAAATTTGTAAGTTTTACTCAAGTCCGGGAGATGCACCATGGCAGATCCCATTCAATTGCAGCATCTGCAAACCGGGTCGCTTTCTGCGGAACGGCAATATCAGAGTCAGCGCAATTTACCCGAGTTGCAAAAACGTCTCTTTGAGGCTGAAGTTCTAAAACAGTTCGAGCTGACGCAACATACGGTAGAGGAGAGTGAGAAGACAGAGCGCAATCGCATTGATGGACGGCGACGTGAGCAGCAGGCCGGGAATGAACACGGCCCTGGCCGTCAAAAAAAGGACAAAGAATCTGAACAGCAGCCACCTTTTCAGCAAAAAATTGTGAAGGGTGAGGACGGGACTATTAAACATTTGGATGTAAAAATTTAGACTATGAAGAAGGAACGCATTGATCTGGATTTTCTGGAGCGGAAGGTAAAGAATCTGGCACGGCTTTCCACCCTGCCCCACGTAGCGGCCAAAGTGACCGAAATGGTGGAAAATCCTCGCACGTCCGCTTCCACCCTGGCCAAGATTATTTCTTCGGATCAGGTACTTGCTGCCCGGATTCTACGACTCGCGAATTCGGCTTATTACGGATTTCCACGTAAGATATCCACCATTAATTTGGCCATTGTGGTGTTGGGATTTAATGCTCTACGGGACCTGGTGCTCTCCATTGCCGTGGTGGACCGGTTTCTAGAGAATCAACCCGATTCGGTGGACATGGATCAATTCTGGCGCCACGCGCTGATTGTAGGCATGGGGGCACGAGCCATTTCCCGTTTGAGTGGATATCCGGTGCCGGGAGAATGCTTTGTAACCGGTCTGGTTCACGACATCGGCTATTTGGTGCTGGTGCAGCATTTCAGTGCTCTTTTTGAGGAAATTTACCAGGTGGCCCAGGAAACCAACTGTCCCTTTCGGGAGGCAGAAAAGCGGGTTCTGGGCATCACTCATTCGGACATTGGTGCCTGGCTGGCCGAAGGATGGAACCTTCCCGAAAAACTGGTGCAGGCGGTTAAGTATCACCACGAACCGGAAAAGGCGCTGGTGCACACCGACCTGGTCTGGATTATTCACTGGGCGGACAAAGTGAGCTACACCATTGGGGAAGGCAATGGTTTCCCTGCCGAAGAAGCCATCGACCCCGATCAGGTTGAGCAAGAACTGCAAAAACATTTCAAAGTAAACTGGCCGTTGGCCTTCTACCAGCGCAAATTTGAAGAAGAATCGCATAAAGTAAACGACTTTTTAGCCATTTTAACCCAACCTCCAAAGCCGGTTAAGCGTTTTGAATCTGTTTGAACTGGCCAAACCCAAAGGGAGAATAGGGATGTTTTCCAAACAGGCAATCCACCAGGACGTGGAGGATGCGTCGGCTGCCCGCAGCAAACGGGTGAGCCAGTCCGAAAAGTTGGCCGCATTGATTGAGGAATACGCCGCCGAAATTTCCCGGCTGAAAGCCGAAAACGAACGGCTGAGAGCCGCGGTGGAAAGCGAGCAGGCGGTTAGAGGGGATCTTTCGCTGTTTATGGACCAGTTTCTGACCATTCAGCGTGCCTCGAATTTGATTACACAGCACCTGAGTTATCCCAAAATTGCCCGTGCTTTGCTGGATCTTTGCCGGCGAATTATCCCCGACGCCAACGGGGACCTGTATTTGTTCCAACACGATGGCTGGAGCGCTGCACTGAATGCCCCGGAGTTTCCTTATTACCCGCTGGTGGAACACATGCATGCCGAGGGCATTGTTGATTGGTTGTGGGAAAACGATAATACCATTGTAGTTCCGGTGGACGATTTCGCTTTCCCGGTAATCAATCCGCCCAATGAGGGATGCTTCATTTGTGCCCCGCTGGTTTCCAATGGACACCGGTTGGGCATCTTATTGATTTACAGCCGCCAGGATCAAAAAGATTTTTCGCTGGAGAAACTGGAACTGCTAAATCTGCTGGTTAAGCAAAGTTCGGTGGCCATTCAATACACCCGGTTGTACAAGCAACTGGAGCAGACCCACCAGGAGCTGAAAAACAGCCAGAAAAATCTGGTGCAGGCGATTCGCATGGCCACCGTGGGCGAAATTTCGGGGGGTATAGCGCACGAGATTAACAATCCTCTGCAAATTATTCTCGGCAAAATTCAGATTTCGTTGATGAAAGATCCTAACAACGAAACCTTACGCATGGTGGAAACCCAGGCCATGCGGATTGCAGCTATTGTGCGCGGCTTAATGACGCTGGCCCGGCAGAAGGATGTGCAAAGCCGCCAGTATGTTCCGGTGGCCTCTGTGCTGGAGCAAACCCTGGAGCTGGTCCGCGGTCAGATTGAAAAGCGCGGTGTTAAAGTAGGGATTAAAGTAGAGCCAAATCTGCCACTGGTACATGTCAATACCGTTCAACTGCAACAAGTAATTCTGCATTTTCTGCTCAACGCCAAAAGGCAATTGGTCCACGGGGGGCAACTCACCGTGCATGTGGGCATGCAAAAACCGGGATGGGTCAGCATTGAAATTAAAGATACCGGTGTGCCCATCGAGGCCGAGGTGCTTCAGGGGGCCCTAGAGCCGTTTACTGGAACCGGAAATCAATCCTGCTCGGAGAATCATCTGGGACTGACCGTGAGCGTTCAGATGATTCGAGAAATGGGTGGGGAGGTAGAAATGGAATCGGCTTCGGGCAAGGGCAATCGAATTGTGATTTATTTACCGCCATACAATGCGGAGGAACCAAGCAATGGCAATGGAGGCCTGCTGGAAACGGCGGCGGGGTAGTGGATTGACCCGCCTGGTAGCGCTCCTGCTGATCTGGACGATCTGCCAGGTGCCGCACCGTGCATTTTCTGAACTCATTGTTACCCAAACTGCACACAATAGCCATCTTCGTCTCTCCCTTCCTCCCGGCGTCGAAACGCGCCTGCTTAATTTTTCTCCTGCGCGGAAAATTTTGATCAAAATGATCGCCAATCAGCCCCTGGATACAAAACGGTTGCTTGGCAGCTACCATTTCCCGGAAACTTCGGGTCTGATGGGGCTGCGCCTCTCCGAACTGGGAGCAAACAGCTATTTGCTGGTGGTGGAACTGGTCGATCGGCTGGAATTTACCCTCCAGTCCCAATCGGGTGCCCTCTCTCTGGAGGTGGCCGATGAGCCGTTTCACAATCTGCTCACCGCCTGGTACCTGCGCGGCCTTTACTATCAGCGCGCCGGCGATCTGGGCTCTGCGCTGCAGTACTACCGAAAAATTGTTTTTCGGAATCGATCCCACCCTTACGCTTACTTTAAAGCGGGGCAAATTCGGATGGCCTGGGGACAATACCGGTTGGCTGAAATCAATTTCAATAAGGCGCTGCACAACCAGTGCGATTCCACCGGCTTGTATCGGGATCTGGCTCGTCTTTACGAAAAAACCGGACGCGCTGCTCTGGCCACCAGGTATCGGCAAAAATACCAGCAGCATGTGCAGAAAGCTCCCTTGAAAGTGGATTCCTCCCCGAAGAAATCAGAGAACGACCCTTTGAAGATTCGGCTGGTGGAGCATTCTACCACTTCGGACAGCGCCGGTGACACAGGAATGCAAACCTTGGCCGCTTCCGATAAGGGAGGACGCTCTGTTCGTTTGCACAAGGCTGCTTCGCTGCAACCCGCCGATCGAGCTTCTGCTAGGAACCGACCGGGAAAACACAAGCCGATGCTTTCCGGGCAAGTGGTTTTGTTGATTGGTCTGGCATTTGCATCAATATTAATGGGGCTGGTAGTGTTTAGTTGGCTGCGGCGCCTGAATCCTTTTCCGGCACAGAAAAAACAGCCTGAACCAGAGCTGGACATGGATGCGTTTTTAGCGCAAAAAATGCGCTTGCTGAATTTGGCCAGCGAGGCCGGGTCCAATGAGCCATTGGAAGCAACCAATGGGGCTCCACTGCTCGAGGCGGAAAGCGAACCGGAACCTTCCCTTCCCGATTGGCCGGTCAGCCCTGGGGATGTTGCGCTTTCTCCGGTGGCAGAACTTGGAGAGCAGTCCGCGCCCCTGGCGGCACAGGAAAGCAAAGGTAGCAAAGTGCAGCGTTTGGCTCGGGAACTCAATGTGCCGGCTGGCGAACTGGAACTGGCGGTGAATCTTTCGGCAGGAAAAACAGATCCCTCCGTTCGAGCGGGAAATCCTGCTGCTGAAATTTTGAAACTCTATCAGCAACATGTTCCCGTGGCCGAAATTGCGCGCAAAATGAATCTTGGACAGAACGAAGTTGAATTATATTTGAAGTTTCACAACGCACTAATGGTCAATCCCTGACCAGAGGCCTGTGTGGATAATCGATGAGCCTGAAGATAAATCAGCTTCTGGAAGGCGACTTGCTTTCCGGGCGGGTCGTACGCCGGCTGGGGCCATACCTGTTTGAGGTGGCCTTGTTGGGAGCTGTTCTCCCGGTCAACAGCAATGCCGGCCTGAGCGAAGGCCAACAGGTGCTGGTGCAAGTGCTGAAAAAATCTCCAAGGCTTCATTTGAAGTTTCTAGGCACCTTGGATTCGAAAGGCCAGCGCGAGATTTTTCATCACCTCAGTCAGGTGGTGGGCAAAAGCCGCCCGCAATTTTTTGCCGCACTGCATCGTCTTCTGCAGAGCGAAACGGTTCCCCTAAACGCAACTCATTTGCGGAAATTAAACCGGCAATGGCTTCATTCCATTGTCTCCGATCCCCTGCACTGGTTATTACCCTATGCCCTTCAACGGGGGCTTTCCTTGCCCCAAGGCAGTTTTCGGGAAGACTTTCTCGTTGAGCTGTTTTTCAATTGTCCATCAAACAATTTAGATTGGGCAGCGCTCCTGTCGGATGGCGGTTGCCCTGGGGAAACGCCCGCCGGTCCGGGTTTTGAGCTGGTGGATCCACCTGCTCTGAACGGTGGGCTCGACTGGAGAAAAGAACTGCTTAGCTTTGTGCGTCTCATGCTGAAGTTTAAAAACGGTTTTTTTCGAGTAGGACAAACCGAGAGTTTGTTGCCCGGAATCGGAGTTTTGGGCTTATATTTCCGGCGTCAAATGGATTGGCTTCGAGGCGGGAAGTGGGCTGTTTTTCCCAAAAGCGGCAAAGAGGAGAACCAGTTCTGGGGAGTGAAGATGACCGAACAGTTGATGGGGCCGCTGCAAGGGGAGTTTTTCTGGTTGTCTTCGTCGGCAAGGGCAGTATGGCTGGTTGGTGAGGGACGGTTAACGGGCGGGCGATTGAGCATTCGATTATTCGATTCCGGCCCGGTGGCACCGCTCCGAATCGAGCAAAAGGCACAGGCCCAACTCGTTCAGGCGTGCAAGGCTTTGGGATACGAGGAGGTGTTTCTTTCCTGTACCCCGCACAGGGATGTGTTGAGCGTACTGTCCAAATTAGCCAACACTAAACACTGGGAGTGGTCATGCTGAAGCGTCCCGGTACCGGTCACAAATCTGCACGAATCCTGATTGTGGAGGACAATCCGGAAAGCATTGATTTACTGGTCTATTTTCTCAAACCAGCCGGCTACGAAATCATGACGGCGCAGGATGGGCTTAGCGCCATTGAAATTGTGGAAAAAGACCCTCCGGACTTGATTTTACTGGATATCATGTTGCCCCGGCTGGACGGCTTCCAAGTTTGCGAACGGCTTAAGAAAAATGAACATACCTTCCACATACCCATTATCATGATTACCGCTCTAAAAGAATTGAAGGACAAGATCCGCGCCCTGGAAGCCGGCGCCGACGATTTTGTCTCCAAGCCTTTCGACAGCATTGAACTGCTGGCGAGGGTCAAATCGTTGCTCCGCCTCAAGTTTTACCACGACGAACTCATTCGCCGTAATCAGGAGCTGGAACGCCAAAAGCGCATGCTGCTGCGCGAGGATCAGTTAAAAAAGGAATTAACTCATCTGATTGTCCACGACATGAAAAATCCACTGTTCGTTATTCAGGGCAATTTACAGATGATGCACATGCAGAAGCAGGCCGGCAGCGGTGAATCCGACGAGAAATACACCCGGCGGATTGAACGCAGCAGCCGGGGCCTGCTCCGGATGATTCTGAATTTGCTGGACATCAGCCGCCTGGAGCAACGCACCCTGGATATTGAACCCATTCCTGTGCCCTTGAAAACCCTGATTATGGAAGTGGTAGAATACTTCCGGGACATGCCCGAACACGCCAGCAAAACGGTGGAATTTCGCCTTCCGGAAAACCTGCCCGAAGCGTATGTGGACCAGGAGGTGTTCGAGCGCATTCTGGACAATTTGATGAATTACGTCTTTCAGAACACCCCCGAGTATATGCAAATCACTGTGAAAGCGGAAACCGGAGAGGACGGCTACAATTACCTGAAGATTTTTCATCAAGGTACACCCATTCCCAAACAGTATGCGGAGAAGGTGTTTAAAAAATACGCCCAGAGCGAGCTGAAAAAAGCCGGAATTAAGCCGGCACGCGGCCTCGGGCTCATCTTCTGCAAGCTGGCCATGGAAGCCCATCATGGCGATATTCGCCTGATACCGGTGGAGGATCAGGGCAATTGCTTCATTTTGAAAATTCCCACCCTAAAGGCGCATAGCTATCTCTCCAAAAAGGAAATGACTACCAGCGCCGTAAACAGCCCCTGAGGCCTATGCTGGTTTTCCTGGAACCTGCTGGCTGCTCTTCCGTATTGGCAACCAGGAATATCCAAAAGGAGGCTGCAAAGCATGAAAAAGCTGTATCGTTCCCGCAGGGACAAAAAACTGGGTGGGCTGATTGGCGGTCTGGCTGAATACCTGGAGGTCGATTCCAATCTCCTCCGGCTATTGACCATTCTGGTGGCCTTTTTTACCGGCTTTGCTCCAGTAGTGCTCACCTATGTAATCGGCTGGCTGATTGTGCCGGAAGAGCCTGAGCTGGCCGATGAACCTCAACCAGTTAAATCCAGCTGATCCTGCTAAAAATACCCCCCGTTACTGTTCGCTGGATGCCGGCCGAAGGCGCCGGAGAAGGAGCAGCAGATCCCGCTTTTCCCCCGGAGTGAAAAAACCGGTCATCCACAGCAAGGTAGGAAAAGCCAATAGAAGAAAGGCTTTTACCAGAACGGCCGCGAGCAGGCTCAGAGCCGGCATAAGGTAGGCCGGCGCCAGACAAAGTCCTGCCAGGGCAAACAGGCGAGCAGCCCGGGGCCAATCCCAATCCACAGGCTGGATGCGCTGCTGGGGAATGTAGGTGGTGACGGCAATGGTCAGGTAGGCAATCAGTGTAGCCACCGCCGCTCCCATGCCCCCCCACCGTGGAATGAACAGCAGATTCAATCCGATATTTAAGGCAGCCCCGAACAGCGTGGAAAGGGCTACTACGGTGGTTTTTTCCTTCGTGGCAATTACATTGACGTAAATGACCCGCAGGCCGAACAAAACGTAGGAGAAGGCGATGAGGGGGACGATAACATATCCGGAAAGGTACTTTGGGGCGGTGAAAACAAGCATCAGTTCCCGAGCAAACAGGGAGAGGGCCAGAAACAAAGCCATTCCGGCCAGCAGGAAATAGGTGTGGTATTTGCGGTACAGATTGCCCACATCGCCCTGCTCGGCCAGGCGGAACATGAGGGGAAAGAAGGCGGTCCGAAACGGGGTGACCAAGGCCATGTTGACGATCATTCCGAATTTGTAGGCCATCGAATAAATGCCTACTTCGGCCAGGTTACCCAGGGCCTTTAACAGATACCGATCGGCGAAGGTCAAGAGGGTGGCAGCCAGGGCCATGAAAACCAACGGAAATCCGTAGCGGAAACTCTGCTGGAGAACATCCCAGCGCAGCCGAAACCGGTATTGCCTGAACAAATACAGATGGATGACCCCGAAGTTGAGCAATGCCACATAAACTTTGGATTCTACCACCCCGCCTACCCCCTGGTTAAGCAATCCCACCTTGTAAACATTCAAACCAATCAGCAGGACGAAGCTGGCCAACAGAAAACCGCTGTACCCAACCGGCTTTTCTTCAGCCTGAAGGATGCCCAGGAAGAACATTTGGAACACGCCGGAAAAAATTACCACTAGCATCAGCCGGTAATAGCGTAGGTGTTCCGGCGAAAAATCCAGCAACCAGCTCACCAGGGGTTTTTCCCACCAGAGTAGCAGCACCATGCCGGCCAGATTGAGAACCAAAAGGGCGCTGTAAACGGACATTACCAGATCATCTGCCCGGCCTTCCCGTTTGTAACGGCTCAAATAGCGCAGAACGGCATTGTTCAACCCAAAACAAAAGATGGTTTTGCCGAAAATTTCCATCAGCTCCAGCATGGCCACCAGGCCGTACTGGCTGGGCAGCAGTTTGCGAGCGTAAAGGGGAATGAGTACGAAGGCAACCAGTTTAATCAACAGGTTGCCGACGCCGTAAATGGCCGAATGTGAGAGCAGTTGTCGGGTTTCCTTAAGCACGCTTTGCCATCCATCTAAACCGGAAGCTGACGCAATCGAACCTGTCGGTGCGAATTTACCAAGGCCACGGCGCTCGGAATAGCACTATTTTGCAGAGTGCAGCGGCAAAAATTGTTTTTGCGCCCCGAGGGCTTACTGGCTAACTTAAAGTTTAAATTAAACTTATTCAATTTCACCAAGTCTGTTCCATGTGCGGCATTGCAGGATTCATTGACTCGCAGCTTTCAGTGGACGAAGCCATAGCTTTGCTTACCGGCATGCTGCGTGCGATCGCCCATCGGGGACCCGATTTCAGGGGCCAATGGCAGGCCGCCCCGGTTTTTTTGGGCCACAACCGATTGAGCATTATCGACGTGTCCGAGGCGGGACACCAGCCCATGCACTACCGGCAGGCGGTGATTGTTTACAACGGGGAGGTGTACAACTACGTCGAATTGCGGCAACAATTGCAGGCGCTGGGCTACCGGTTCTCCAGCGATTCGGACACCGAGGTCATTCTGGCTGCCTACCACGCCTGGGGTCAGCGGTGCGTGGAAAAATTTGTCGGCATGTGGGCTTTTGCCCTCTGGGATATCGAAAAACAGCTGCTGTTTTGCAGTCGGGATCGCTTTGGCATCAAGCCCTTTTACTTTATTCACCGCGATCAGCGCTTCTATTTTGCCTCCGAGTACAAGGCGCTGAAACCGAGCCCCCTGTTCAGCGCCCGGCTGAATCTGCCCCAGATTTACCGCACTTTACAACTGGGCTGGATTGCCCATCCCAGCGAAACCTTTTTTCACTGCGTGCAAGCTCTGCCTCCGGCGCACAATCTGGTTTTTCAGAATGGGCGCCTGAAGGTTTACCGGTACTGGGATATCGACCCCGAAGCCAACCTGGCGGGATTGCCGCCGGAAGAGAAGAAAGCCCGTTTTCGCGAGCTTTTTCTGCAGAGCGTGCGCCAGCACATGCGCAGCGACGTGCCGGTGGGCGGCTGTCTGAGCGGTGGGTTGGACAGCTCCTCTATTGTCAGCGCCATGGCCCACCTTTATCCCGGCAGCCAGATTAAAACCTTCACCATTTTTTACACCGGTCCGGATGGGGTGGACGAGCGCCCCTGGGCCCGGCAGGTGGCCGAAGCCTACCCGGCCATTCGGCCCTACTACTACTCGCCAACCAGCGACGAGCTCCAGGCCCACCTGCTGGATTTTCTGGACACCCAGGAGGTGCCGGTACCTGGTTCTTCGCCCTTCTCCCAGTATTTTCTGATGCGCCTGGCCAGGGAACAGGGCGTTAAGGTGGTGCTGGACGGCCAGGGTGCCGATGAGTACCTGGCCGGCTATTACCACAGTTTTTACCGTTACCTGGCCGCCCGGCTCAGGCAGTTGGAATGGCTTGCCGGTCTGGCCGGCTACTGGCGGCATGTGCGGAGGCAGCGCTTCGGTGCGGGCGAGGCGCTGTCCATTTTAGCCAAAACGGCGGTCCACTGGCTGCGCGACGAAAACGCAGCCCTGAAACTGGAATATTTTTACCGTTTCCCGTTTCTCCCGGCCAGCCGGGAGGCCGCCGGCTTTGCCTTTACCACCCCCTTCGACGGGCGATGCCGTTTCCACCAGCACCTCTATTTCCTGACCTTTTATTCGGTACTGCCCAACCTGCTCCATTTTGAGGACCGCAATTCGATGCGCTTTTCCCTGGAATCGCGGGTGCCCTTCCTGGATCACCGGCTGGTGGAGTTTGTGTTTGCCCTGGGCATGGAGGACAAAATCCATCAGGCCCAGAGCAAGTACATTTTGCGCCAGTCCCTCTCCGGCATCGTGCCCGAGCCCATCTTGCAGCGCCGGGACAAAAAGGGCTTTGTTACCCCCGGCGAAGTACGCTGGATTCGTGGACCGTTCAGACACCTGCTGGAGCAAGATTACTCCGGCCTGGACATGCTGAACCAGCGGCGGGTAAAACAACTGTTGGAGCAGTACCGAAAAGGCGACAATCGTCACGCCAAGATGGTCTGGCGGCTGGCCATGCTCAAGCTGTGGTTGAGTCGGCTTTAGCAGGCCTGCCGGGAAAGATCCCCTCCATCAACGCTGCCACCAACTGCAACAATTCCTCTTCCCGGCGTTTCAACGGAAATAACGTCTGGATCCGCGCTCTGGCCCGCCGGCCCAGCCGGTCTAGGTCTGAATGCAGAGCCTTCCGGATCAGGGCTTCCAGCAAATCGGGATCCCTGCGGGGAAGCAGAAATCCGCTGTCGCCTACAATCTCGGGAAGCGCGAACACCGCCGAAGCAATGGGAACACACTCGCACAACATGGCCTCGCAGATGGCATTGGGTAACCCTTCCGCCATGGAAAGCTGCAGGTAAAATCGGCAGCGGCTGTACACTTCGGCCAGCTTTTCCTGGGGAACAAAGGGAATTTTTTCCAGATTGCTCAGGTCTTTTCCCATCGGATGGTCCGGCGGAACACCTAGCAACACAAACCGGTAGTCCGGGAATCGCCGGGCCATTTCCAGATACAGATCGATTCCCTTGCGGAAGTACACATCGGGAATGTCGATATTGGCTACTGCGGTAACAAAGCTGGTTGTTTCCCGCCTAATGCCTGGCAGGGGCCGAAACAGGCGATCGTCGTAGCCATTCAAAATTACCCTAACTGGCGTCCGGACGTCCGGGGCAAAGTACAGAAAGCCCTGGCGGGGGAAATCCCGGTCGTCGTATTCATAAACACTATCGACCAGGCTGCCGTGGACGGGAGCCAGAACCGTGGCGTGTTTCAGGGAGAATCGCGTAAACCAAGCCAGCGCCGGCTTGCGAAAATGTCCGTAATGGATGCTGGGAAAGGAGTGGGCATCGGTGCCGATGACGATGATCAGCACTGGAATGCGAAACATTTTGCCGAGCAATACGGGAAGAAAAGACAGGTAGCCGGCGGACTGGCAGACCATTAGGCCGGTATTCCAGACATGCCGCAGGATAAAGGAGAATTGCTGCACGATTCGCCAGGGCGTAAGCCATTTGGGAGAAGAGGAAAATTTAAACCCTACCACCGGATACCGCTTGCGCAAAATGTCTTCATCTTTCCGTACAAAGGAAGAATAACCCAGATAAAAGTGGAGAATCTTTTTCTTCATTTTCTTTTCACCAGCACCTCAATTGAGCAGCTCTTTTACAAAAGTTGTGAAGTCTGCTAAATTATTGAAAAGGAGGAGATTGCCCAATCCTTTTTTGCCCTCGATTTAGCAGGGTTGGACAAGCGGGGGCAAGCAAAGGGAGATTGTGAAGGCCACCTGCCACCAGAAGTTTCTCTTTTTCGCTGAATGGATCGGAATGTAACCCCCCCCGGGAGGGCAATTTTTTTCCGGCCTGCGGCAAAACGATCATTTTCCTGGATTGAACATGCCGCTGCAGGAGTGCTGTATGTGCCTACGTATGGCGCCGGCAAACAGTGCCCGATCCGACAGAGACCTTCTCAATGTAAG